>NZ_OY761823.1:2500-5000 GCF_963664965.1 uncultured Pseudodesulfovibrio sp.
GTCGATCCGGCAATTAACACTCAGCTGCTCAGCCAGACTTGAACCCCACATATAGCACGACGCGCCGACAACCCGCGCCCCCAACATGAGTACCCACCCCGCGCCGATGTGCCCCGGCACATCGGCGAGCGAATGCAGAGCGCAGCGAGGCGAGCCGTGCCCCTAAACGAGGCTTGGGAGAGGGGGGCAGATGTGCATTTTCTCGGGGGGTGGGCAACCGGAGGCGTAGCAACGCTACGGTGAGGATTGAGCGCCACCCGAAAAATGTGCAGATGCGCCGCTATCCCAAGCCGGCCGTCTGGACATACAGATGCGCCGCTATCCCTAGCCGGCCATTAGGTCGGTGCCGGGGAAAAACGAAAAAAGCCCTCAGTCATACGACTGAGGGCTTTTCGAGATTTTACTTGGCACCGACCTACTTTCCCACACGCTACCATGCAGTATCATCGGCGATGGAGGGCTTAACTACCGGGTTCGGAATGGGACCGGGTGTACCCCCTCCTCCTTGGGCACCAAGAAAATTTGGTGAACCTTAGGGTTCGGAATATATAGTCAACAGGGAGAAGAGAGAATTCCATAATTTGTTAAATAAGCCGCACGATCTATTAGTACTGGTCAGCTGAACGACTCACGCCGCTTACACCTCCAGCCTATCAACCTTGTAGTCTTCAAGGGATCTTTAGGGACTAATGTCCAGGGAGAATTTATCTTGAGGCGGGCTTCCCGCTTAGATGCTTTCAGCGGTTATCCTTACCGAACTTAGCTACTCTGCAATGCCACTGGCGTGACAACAGAAACACCATAGGTTCGTCCACCCCGGTCCTCTCGTACTAGGGGCAGACCCTCTTCAATTCTCCTACGCCCACGGAGGATAGGGACCAAACTGTCTCACGACGTTTTAAACCCAGCTCGCGTACCACTTTAAACGGCGAACAGCCGTACCCTTGGGACCTGCTTCAGCCCCAGGATGTGATGAGCCGACATCGAGGTGCCAAACCGCGTCGTCGATGTGAACTCTTGGACGCGATCAGCCTGTTATCCCCGGCGTACCTTTTATCCTATGAGCGATGGCCCTTCCATGCGGAACCACCGGATCACTAAGACCAACTTTCGTTCCTGCTCGAGATGTCTCTCTCACAGTCAAGCTACCTTATGCCTTTGCACTCAACGGCTGGTTTCCAATCAGCCTGAGGTAACCTTTGCAAGCCTCCGTTACTATTTGGGAGGCGACCGCCCCAGTCAAACTACCCACCAGACACTGTCTCCAAGCCGGATAACGGCATTGGATTAGATATCTAAGTAATAAAGGGTGGTATTTCAAGGGTGACTCCACACACTCTGGCGAGCATGCTTCAAAGTCTCCCACCTATCCTACACATTATTAATCAAATACCAATGTCAAGCTGCAGTAAAGGTGCACAGGGTCTTTCCGTCCTTCCGCGGGTACCCAGCATTTTCACTGGGAATTCAATTTCACTGAGTCTCTGGTTGAGACAGTGGGGAGATCGTTACGCCATTCGTGCAGGTCGGAACTTACCCGACAAGGAATTTCGCTACCTTAGGACCGTTATAGTTACGGCCGCCGTTTACTGGGGCTTCGATTTAGAGCTTCGTCCGAAGACTAACCCCACCTCTTAACCTTCCAGCACCGGGCAGGCGTCAGTCCCTATACATCGTCTTACGACTTAGCAGAGACCTATGTTTTTAGTAAACAGTCGCCCCCCCCGATTCACTGCGCCTCAGGTGTGCTCACAAAGTAAATAAGATCACACATCCGAGTACCCCTTCTCGCGAACTTACGGGGTCATTTTGCCGAGTTCCTTAACCAGAGTTCTCTCAAGCGCCTTGGTCTGCTCGACCCACCTACCTGTGTTGGTTTGCGGTACGGTTTGCATACACTAAACTTAGAAGCTTTTCTTGGCAGCATGGAATCAATGACTTCTGTCGTTTAAAGACACGGCATCAGGTCTCGGCCGTACATCGAAGCGGATTTGCCTACTTCGAAAGCCTACACCTTTGCACCGGGATATCCAACACCCGGATCATCTATCCTCCTGCGTCCCTCCATCGCACATGTATACAAGTACAGGAATATTAACCTGTTTCCCATCAGCTACGCATTTCTGCCTCGCCTTAGGGGCCGACTTACCCTGGGAAGATTAGCTTTACCCAGGAAACCTTAGGTTTACGGCGAATAAGTTTCTCACTTATTTTATCGTTACTCATGCCAGCATAATCACTTCTCATTAGTCCAGCGAACCTTCCGGTTCACCTTCATCCCATCTGAGAACGCTCGTCTACCGCTCATAGTAAACTATGAACCCAAAGCTTCGGTACAATGCTTAGCCCCGTTACATTTTCGGCGCAGAATCGCTAGGCCAGTGAGCTATTACGCTTTCTTTAAAGGATGGCTGCTTCTAAGCCAACCTCCTGGATGTATCAGCAACTCCACCACCTTTCCCACTTAGCATTGATTTCGAGACCTTAGCTGTTGGTCTGG
>NZ_OY761823.1:2242500-2245000 GCF_963664965.1 uncultured Pseudodesulfovibrio sp.
GAAAGCGAGTCTGAATAGGGCGACAAGTATTGCGGAGTAGACCCGAAGCCGGGTGATCTATCCATGAGCAGGCTGAAGCTTGAGTAAAATCAAGTGGAGGGCCGAACCAGTATCGGTTGAAAACGATTTGGATGACTTGTGGATAGGGGTGAAAGGCCAATCAAACCCGGTGATAGCTGGTTCTCGTCGAAATATATTGAGGTATAGCGTGTGATTAGTTTGACGGAGGTAGAGCACTGACAAGGCTAGGGGCCCCACCAGGTTACCAACCCTTATCAAACTCCGAATGCCGTTAAATGATGTCATGCAGTCAGGCTATGGGTGCGAAGGTCCATGGCCGAGAGGGAAACAGCCCAGACCAACAGCTAAGGTCTCGAAATCAATGCTAAGTGGGAAAGGTGGTGGAGTTGCTGATACATCCAGGAGGTTGGCTTAGAAGCAGCCATCCTTTAAAGAAAGCGTAATAGCTCACTGGCCTAGCGATTCTGCGCCGAAAATGTAACGGGGCTAAGCATTGTACCGAAGCTTTGGGTTCATAGTTTACTATGAGCGGTAGACGAGCGTTCTCAGATGGGATGAAGGTGAACCGGAAGGTTCGCTGGACTAATGAGAAGTGATTATGCTGGCATGAGTAACGATAAAATAAGTGAGAAACTTATTCGCCGTAAACCTAAGGTTTCCTGGGTAAAGCTAATCTTCCCAGGGTAAGTCGGCCCCTAAGGCGAGGCAGAAATGCGTAGCTGATGGGAAACAGGTTAATATTCCTGTACTTGTATACATGTGCGATGGAGGGACGCAGGAGGATAGATGATCCGGGTGTTGGATATCCCGGTGCAAAGGTGTAGGCTTTCGAAGTAGGCAAATCCGCTTCGATGTACGGCCGAGACCTGATGCCGTGTCTTTAAACGACAGAAGTCATTGATTCCATGCTGCCAAGAAAAGCTTCTAAGTTTAGTGTATGCAAACCGTACCGCAAACCAACACAGGTAGGTGGGTCGAGCAGACCAAGGCGCTTGAGAGAACTCTGGTTAAGGAACTCGGCAAAATGACCCCGTAAGTTCGCGAGAAGGGGTACTCGGATGTGTGATCTTATTTACTTTGTGAGCACACCTGAGGCGCAGTGAATCGGGGGGGGCGACTGTTTACTAAAAACATAGGTCTCTGCTAAGTCGTAAGACGATGTATAGGGACTGACGCCTGCCCGGTGCTGGAAGGTTAAGAGGTGGGGTTAGTCTTCGGACGAAGCTCTAAATCGAAGCCCCAGTAAACGGCGGCCGTAACTATAACGGTCCTAAGGTAGCGAAATTCCTTGTCGGGTAAGTTCCGACCTGCACGAATGGCGTAACGATCTCCCCACTGTCTCAACCAGAGACTCAGTGAAATTGAATTCCCAGTGAAAATGCTGGGTACCCGCGGAAGGACGGAAAGACCCTGTGCACCTTTACTGCAGCTTGACATTGGTATTTGATTAATAATGTGTAGGATAGGTGGGAGACTTTGAAGCATGCTCGCCAGAGTGTGTGGAGTCACCCTTGAAATACCACCCTTTATTACTTAGATATCTAATCCAATGCCGTTATCCGGCTTGGAGACAGTGTCTGGTGGGTAGTTTGACTGGGGCGGTCGCCTCCCAAATAGTAACGGAGGCTTGCAAAGGTTACCTCAGGCTGATTGGAAACCAGCCGTTGAGTGCAAAGGCATAAGGTAGCTTGACTGTGAGAGAGACATCTCGAGCAGGAACGAAAGTTGGTCTTAGTGATCCGGTGGTTCCGCATGGAAGGGCCATCGCTCATAGGATAAAAGGTACGCCGGGGATAACAGGCTGATCGCGTCCAAGAGTTCACATCGACGACGCGGTTTGGCACCTCGATGTCGGCTCATCACATCCTGGGGCTGAAGCAGGTCCCAAGGGTACGGCTGTTCGCCGTTTAAAGTGGTACGCGAGCTGGGTTTAAAACGTCGTGAGACAGTTTGGTCCCTATCCTCCGTGGGCGTAGGAGAATTGAAGAGGGTCTGCCCCTAGTACGAGAGGACCGGGGTGGACGAACCTATGGTGTTTCTGTTGTCACGCCAGTGGCATTGCAGAGTAGCTAAGTTCGGTAAGGATAACCGCTGAAAGCATCTAAGCGGGAAGCCCGCCTCAAGATAAATTCTCCCTGGACATTAGTCCCTAAAGATCCCTTGAAGACTACAAGGTTGATAGGCTGGAGGTGTAAGCGGCGTGAGTCGTTCAGCTGACCAGTACTAATAGATCGTGCGGCTTATTTAACAAATTATGGAATTCTCTCTTCTCCCTGTTGACTATATATTCCGAACCCTAAGGTTCACCAAATTTTCTTGGTGCCCAAGGAGGAGGGGGTACACCCGGTCCCATTCCGAACCCGGTAGTTAAGCCCTCCATCGCCGATGATACTGCATGGTAGCGTGTGGGAAAGTAGGTCGGTGCCAAGTAAAATCTCGAAAAGCCCTCAGTCGTATGACTGAGGGCTTTTTTCGTTTT
>NZ_OY761823.1:3750000-3853982 GCF_963664965.1 uncultured Pseudodesulfovibrio sp.
CCACGGACCTCACGGTCACCGGCGCGGACGGCACCACTTACGCACTCACCGACAACGGAAACGGCACCTGGACGTTTGAACCGGGCGACAACATCGAAAGCGACTTCAGCTTCAGCTTCAACATCGACGATGGAAATGGCGGCGTCACTCCGGTCAACGGCACCTTTGACGTGCAGCCCCTCAGTGACGCACCGACCAGCGATGCAGTCACCATCAATGTAACCGAAGACGGTTCCGTCACCGTGACGCAGGCCATGCTCCTCGCCACCGCACAGGATGCGGACGGCGACGCCATGACCGCAAGGAACCTCACGGTTACCGGCGCGGACGGCACGACCTACGCCCTCACCGACAACGGAAACGGCACATGGACGTTCGAACCGGGCGACAACGTCGAAAGCGACTTCAGCTTCACCTTCGACATCGAAGACGGGACCGGCGAAAGTACGCCTGTCAGCGGAACCTTCGACGTACAGCCCGTCAACGACGCTCCGGTCATCGACGGATCGGGCGCAACAGCCACTTACGAGGACGGAGACGGCGCTCTCGCCATCCTGAACGGCATGTCCATCTCGGACGTGGATTCCGACAATCTCAGCGAGGCGACCATCACCCTGAACGGAACGGAAGCGGGGGATATCCTCGACACCAGCGGCGTATCCGGCCTGTTCGTGGACACCGACACCAACGCTTTCGGCGACATCGTGATCACCCTGAGCGGCACGGCCAGCGTTGCTGAATACGAAAACGCAATCAAGTCGATCACTTTCAGCAACAACTCAGGCGACCTTGACGACGGCACCCGCACTGTTTCCGTGCAGGTGACAGACGCCGAAGGAACCGACTCGAAGCCCAGCACGGTCGCCACCGCCACCATCGACGTGGAAGGCGGGACTGATCCCGGCATAGTCAACTACGACGTGCATGGTCAGGCGGTGACCTTCCACTCCGAAAAGGCTGACTACCAGAACATGCTCGGCATCTACACCATCGTGAATGGCAAGCCGTCTGATCCCGAAATCATCCTCACGAACAGTAATGACGAGAGCATGCTCAAGGAAGTCATTCACACCTTTGCCGAAGATGCGGAAGTCCACTTCTTCTTCCTTCCGAACGTGGCAGGAAAGACCTTCGACACTGACGGAAACCTCCACTTCATTGCTGACGGCGACGGCTATCTCCTCGCCTCCGGAAACGACCATCTGGACGCCAAGTTCGACATGCCGCAATTCAACCACGCCGGAGAGGAATACGGCTTCAAGTTCTCCGGCAATGCAGAAGCAGGGTTTACCGCTGAACACAGGGAAACGGTCACCGTCGGCATGGACGACCAGTTCGTGCCGGGATTCAAGACTCCCGGTGATGACGATGACTTCAACGATCTTGTCGTCAAGGTCCAGCAAACCGATGACGGCCTGTTCGAAGGCGGCTCCGGCAACGACTACGCTGTTGGAGGCAAGGGTGACGACACACTCATCGGTGGCCGAGGCAACGACACCCTGTACGGCGATGACTGGTACGGCCAAAGGCAGGGCAATGACCATCTGGATGGCGGCAAGGGCGACGACCTCATGTACGGAGGGCGCGGCGATGACCAAATGGACGGAGGCGAGGGCCATGACATCATGTACGGAGAGTCCGGTCATGATCTGATCAACGGAGGCTCGGGCGAAGACCTCATCTACGGCCAGTCCGGCAATGACACCATTGATGCAGGCGACAACGACGACCTTGTCTATGCAGGTTCAGGAAACGACCTCCTTAACGGCGGTGCGGGTGACGACATCCTGTACGGTCAGTCCGGTGACAACCTGCTGGTCGGTGGTGCAGGCGACGATACCATGTACGGCGGCTCTGATGACGATCTGTTCATCGCAGGCGACGGCGCGGACGTCATTTACACAGGTGCCGGCAACGACACCATCTTCATCGACCAGTCCGTGCTCGGCGAAGGGCACAACACCATCGAGGTCAGGGACTTCCATGTCGGCAAGGATGTGCTGGAATTCGGCGACAACGTGGTCAAGGAAATCAACATCGACGACCAGAACGGCATGTCCCTTGTGGTCGGCAATGACGAAAACTCCAACGACGACGTGGTGGTCAAGCTGCTCGGCGTCACCCCGACCCAACTGGAGAACCACGGTTCCATCCACGACACCGACACCACGGCTGACGACCTCATCCAACATATGATTGACTCGGCCCACAACGGTCACAACAACTAAAATCCGGTAACAAGATACAGCAAGGCCCGACTTCACACGAAGTCGGGCCTTTTTCTTTGCAGGCAGGAAAATCTGCTATCTTCCGGTTTTCACAAATCAGGACTTTCCCACTTTTTCTCTCTGCAGGGTTACAGAAAAAAACCACATCTGATATGCTGAACTCAACTCAGCATTGAAGCTGCCTTTTGCCCAGTTATCAGAAATGAGGAGAAACGGTGTGAATGAACATATCTGGCATGATTTCATGGAGCGGCTTGTAGCCGATGAAATCAAACTGAAAGAGTTCTGCAACCTCGACGCCGATGACATCGACGCATGGCTCGCAAAACACCACATGGGTGTTACCCTGACTCAATTGCTTGAGTCGTCGCCGCGCATGCCTCAAACTGAAGACAAGGGCCATATAGGCCGGTACGCCGAACGCCGCCTGCAACAGGAAGTCGAGCGAAACGCATTGCACCTGTCCCCGGACTCTCCCTTATCTGATTAACTCACCGTCTTCACATCTATTTCCCGACATATTTCACTTCGTCGACAAAACCGTCGACTCTCAAGGCATTCCCATAAATCGGGAAATTTTCCCGTTTTTCATGATTCCCCCATTTACAATCCCGTCTGACGGATTATCTTTTCGCTTCCGGGACAAACAAACAGGAGAATCATGGGAAAACATATCATCGAGGAAGCCAAGCGCTGCCTGCAATGCAAAAATCCTCTGTGCAGCAAGGGCTGTCCCAACAGCACCCCAGTCAATGAAATGGTCCGCCTCCTCCTTGAGGGGAAAATGCTCGAAGCGGGCGAAATGCTGTTCAACAACAACCCGCTGTCCGTGGTTTGTTCGCTTATCTGTCCGCATGAAAATTTCTGTGAAGGACACTGTATTCTGGGCAAGAAAGGTTCACCCGTTCAGGTCAGCGACATCGAGAACTATATTTCCCGCTATTATCTCGAACAGTTCCAGCCTCAAAAGCCCAAGCACGAAAACAACGGCAAGCGGATAGCCATCGTCGGTTCCGGCCCCGCAGGAATCACCGTGGCCTTCATCCTTGCCTCCAACGGCTTTGACGTGACCATCTTCGAATCCGAAGACAAGATCGGCGGCGTCCTCCAGTACGGCATTCCCGATTTCCGCCTGCCCAAGGAACTCCTCACCCAGCTCAAGACGATGCTGGAACGGCTCGGCGTCAAAATCCGTCCGAACATGGTCATCGGCCCGGTGGTCACCCTCGAAGACCTCCTGCGCGACGACTACAAGGCCATTTTCATCGGAACCGGGGTCTGGAGTCCGAAACCCCTGCGCCTCAGAGGCGAAACCCTCGGGCATGTTCATTACGCCATCAACTACCTCAAGAACCCGGACGTCTACACGCTAGGGCGCAAGGTCGCTGTCATCGGCGCAGGAAACGTGGCCATGGACGTGGCCCGCACGGCACTGCGAAAAGGCGCGGAAGAGGTAACCGTACTCTATCGTCGCGGCGAAAAGGACATGACCGCCACCCAATACGAATACCAGTACGCCCGACTCGACGGCGTGAAGTTCGAATTCTACCGCTCCCCGCTCGAAATCGTGGATGAGGGCGTGATCTGTACGGAAACACGCAAGGAAAAGGACGGCGACGTCGTCCGCGTCGTGCCGATTGAAGGCTCGGAAAAACTCTTTCAGGCTGACTCCGTTTTCATCGCCGCGAGCCAGAACCCGCGCAACAACCTCACCGGCATCGAGATCGGAAAGACCGGCCTCATTCTGGTCAACGAGGATGGACGCACCACCCGCGAAGGCATTTTCGCTTCCGGCGACGTGGTCACCGGAGCCAAGACCGTGGCGGAAGCGGTCAACCTCTCAAAAAAATCCGCGCAGGCCATCATGGACTATGTGGCAGGACTGCCGGATTAAAGCACAACACAGCCACCCCACGGGAGCGTCATGAAAATACTGTTTCTCTGCACTGGCAATTCGTGCCGCAGCCAGATGGCCGAGGGCTGGACCCGTCACCTCAAGGGCGACGAAATGGAAGTCTGGTCCGCAGGCGTGGAAACACATGGCCTCAACCAAAGAGCTGTCACCGTCATGAAGGAAGCGGGGGTGGATATTTCCACCCACGCTTCCAAACTCATCTCCGACCTGCCGGACGGCATGGAATTCGATTACGTTGTCACGGTCTGTGACAACGCGCGGGAAAGCTGCCCGTTCTTTCCCGGCAAAAGTGAGGTCGTGCATGTCGGTTTTGACGACCCGCCCGCATTGACCAAAGGGATGGAGGATGAAGAAACGGTCCTCGACGTCTACCGACGCGTGCGGGACCAGATCAGGGAATTCGTACTCACCCTGCCGGATGGACTGACAAGGCAACGTTGACGGTAGACATCCGCACCGCATTCGTTTACCCCGAACTCATCTCGCACAACGATTGCAGCCTCAGGAGAACGACATGCCCCAGCAATTCACTACCGACACTCTTTCTCTTTCTTTCGGAATGCCCCAGTGGGCTGTCTCGGCACTCAACGATCTCCCGGAGTACCTTCCTTCACACGAAGAACGCATGGCGGCAGTCATCGAATTTTCTCGCAAGAACTTCCAAAACGGCACGGGCGGCCCATTCGCGGCAGGTGTATTCGAGCGCGACTCCGGCAGGCTGGTGGTCATCGGTGTCAACCGCGTCATGCCCTACAACTGTTCGTCAGCCCATGCCGAAATCATGGCCATGTCCCTGGCCCAGAAGATGCTCGGAGTGTATGACCTCGGCGGGGAAGGGCTGCCTGCACACGAATTGGTCGTCAACTGGCGGCCCTGCGCCATGTGCTTCGGCGCGGTGCTCTGGTCCGGCGTACGTTCGCTGGTCATCGCAGGCGACGGGCCCGAACTGGAGGAAATCACCGGGTTCGACGAAGGTCCGGTTCATGAGGACTGGCGTGGCGAGCTTGCCCGACGCGGCATCGCACTGACCGAGGACGTGCTCCGGGACAAGGCCATCGAAGCCTACCGGGAATTCAACGCATCGCAGAACGTCGTGTACAACGCCCGTCAGGGAGAAGCATAACGCGCAAACCGCTTGTCGCCTCAAGAAGAGACTGCAACCACACGTTCCTATTGACAAAACCTGTCGCCACTGACATCCCGGAACCGTTCGGCCTTCAACATACGGGGACATCATGGCACGCGGTTTCATCTACTCCATCATCTCCGCCATCTGCCTCGGCAGTCTGGCCATTTTCGCCAAGACAGGTCTCGCCATGGGCATGGCCCCCATGCAGATCGTGCAATACCGCTTCTTCTTCGGCGCACTGCTCCTTTTATCATGGATTGGCGCGACACAACCGCACCTGCTGAGAATCCGCCCCAAGGGACTGCTCAAGGCCGCGGTTCTCGGTGCAGGCATCTACCCCGTCCAGTCATGGCTTTTCATCAAGGCGCTCCAGCATCTTCCCGCATCCACCACGTCACTCATCTATTATCTCTATCCAGTGGTCACCACGCTAATCGCGGTCATCTTCACCGGCCTGAAACCGAACAAGACAATATAC
This sequence comes from uncultured Pseudodesulfovibrio sp., assembly GCF_963664965.1. NCBI lineage: Bacteria > Pseudomonadati > Thermodesulfobacteriota > Desulfovibrionia > Desulfovibrionales > Desulfovibrionaceae > Pseudodesulfovibrio > uncultured Pseudodesulfovibrio sp. The sequence continues at coordinate 3,755,751 of NZ_OY761823.1, forward strand.
CAGTCGCTCCTTCTCATCCTCGCCGGGTGTGGACTGGTTTTCTACAACGCATTCACACAGGCAGTGGATATCCGTGGCATATGGTTCATACTCGCCTGCATGGTCACATTTTCCATCTACCTGACACTGGTTCAGCGCTTCACGAAAAACGACGAAGCCCAACGCGTCTCCATATGGGTCATTTTCTTTATGGCTGCCGCGGTCAGCTGCATCTCCCCGCCGACGACCATCCTTAGCCAGCCCCTCAAGGGGTGGGGCATCGCCATAGGACTCGGCCTGATCCCCACAGCCGTTGCCATCAGCCTGCTCTACCGGGCCATAGAAAAAATCGGCAGCGCCTACGCAGCCATGTTCTCCACAGTGGAACCCGTGACCACGGTACTGCTCGCAACCCTGATCCTTGACGAACCCATGGACATCATCCAGCTCGCGGGCATGGTCCTCATCATCACGGGGATCATCATGCCCAACCTCGGCCTCATACGGGAAAAAACGATCGTTTCCGCAAAGTAACACAAAATTGGCCGCACCCGCTTGACGGGTCCCCTTTTCTGCGGAACATTGAATGATAGCCGATATCCCGGCATTCATGTGATCATTCAAGGCAGGCCCCATGCAGACCGATGCGCCCCACAGCGACGCCAGAACCGTTCAGGAATACATTGACGAGACTCCCTACTGGGCTGACGGCACACCGTCACGCGACGTTCCGATGACCGGCATGCAGTGGCGCATCTGGACTCTCGCCTCGGCAGGAAAATTTTTCGAGGGGCTGGTCGTGTTCATGACCGGCGTGGCCCTGCCGCTCATCGTGCAGGAGTTCCAGCTCGACGCCATGAGCAAAGGCATGGTGGGAGCCGTCCCGCTTGTGGGCATCCTCATCGGGGCCACGGCGCTGGGTGGTCTGGCTGACCACTTCGGCAGAAAAACGATGTTCATCATGGAAATGATCCTGTTCGCCATCTGCCTGACCCTGTTGGTCTTCAGTCCAAACTACGAATACCTGCTCGCCGCTTTGTTCGGAGTCGGGCTGTCACTTGGCTGCGACTACCCCACGGCGCACATGATCATCTCCGAGTCCATCCCGAGCAGCAACCGGGGACGGCTTGTTCTCGGCGCTTTCGGATTTCAGGCCATCGGGGCGCTTGCGGGAACAGGCGTGGGCTACCTTATCCTCATGGATGTTCCGGACATCAGCGCATGGCGCTGGATGTACGCCACAGCGGTCATTCCCGCCGTAGTCGTCGTTCTGGCACGCTTCTCCATTACGGACTCGGCACCATGGCTCGCCTCCGTAGGAAAAATGAAGGAAGCCCGACAGGAAACCTCCCGCCTGCTTCGGCGCGAACCACCGTACCCCTCAGAAATACACCTCGCCGCCCCTCAAACACACACCAACAAAAACGACTTCACCAACAGTTACGGCAGACTTTTCACCGCACAATTCCGCAGAGCTACCATACTGGCGTCCGTCCCCTGGTTTTTGCAGGACCTCAGCACTTACGGCATCGGCATCTTTACTCCCACCATTCTCGCCAAGGCCGTCGGTGGCAGCCACGAACATGCCCACAATCTCGCAACCCTCATTCATCAAGACATGGTGGCAGCCAAGGGAGCCGCGTTCATCGACATCCTGCTGCTCGTCGGCATAATAGGAGCCGTGCTTCTGGCTGACAGGCTCGGGCGCATCCGGCTTCAGGTATTCGGATTCATCGGCTGTGCTGCGGGCCTGTTCATCGCGACCCTGTCGCTGGATGCCCACGGAGAAATGCAGACGTTCCTTCTCTTTGCCGGATTCATGCTGTTCAGCCTCATGACCAACCTCGGGCCCAACGCCATGACATACCTCATCGCAGGTGAAGTCTTTCCCACCGCCATACGCGGCAAGGGGGCCGGAGTCGCTGCCTCGGCAGCCAAGATTGGTGCCGCCCTGACGGCCTTCCTCTTCCCCGTCCTGCTGGCCGACCTCGGCACGAAAACAATTCTCTACATTCTTATGGGCACATCGTTTCTCGGAGCCGCGACCACATGGCTCTATCGGATCGAAACCACAGGCATCAATCTGGACACGCTTGAGTACGGTGACAGACAAGACTGTTCTTGACTCCACCGCCGTGCTTGCCTATTCCTAATAATAGGACAAATTCCTATTTACTTTTTTGCCCTGTGAGGATGGAAATGAGCCCGGTATTCGCCAAAGAAAGCAATGACGACTGGTTCCTGCCCGCCGATGTACGCGAACAACTGAAAAAAACCTTCAAGGACCTCGACAATCCGGTCATACTTGAGACGTTCACCCGTCCCGGTTTCAATGACGAATTCAGCCAATACATGATCCGTTTCTGCACGGACCTCGCCAGACTCTCGGACAAAATCACTGTCCGCACATTCCAGATACCGTCCAGTCGGGCGGAACAACTCGGCATTACGGCATCCCCCACCCTGTGCGTCAACCCGGACGAATACCACATCCGGTTTCTCGGTGCGCCGATTGGAGAAGAAGGCAAATCATTCATCACGGCCATCATGCTCGTATCACTTGGCATGAGCGGCCTGTCCGAAGCATCCCGCCCCATTCTGGAGGCATTGAATGGAGAACGACTGGCACAGGTATTTGTCAGCCCCACCTGACCCTATTGTCCCGGCCAGGTTATGAACGCCGTCAAGTGCGCCATAGCCCGCCCCGGCCTGGTTCAGGCCGAATGCGTTGAAATGAGTGAAAACCCGGACCTCACCGCGCAACACAATGTCGGCTCGGTACCACACACCATTTTCAATCAGGGAAAGCATGACGCCCTTGGACTCATGCCCGAAGAGCGTTTCGTGGTGGAACTCGTCTACCTCAAATCGGCAGAAGAACTGCTGGCCGATGGCAAACTGCCAAAAATGGAGGCCGAAAAAACGGCATCCGGCTACGGCACCATCGAACCGGGCGAAATGGATCTCGTCATCATCGGGGCCGGACCGGCCGGTCTGACCGCGGGCATCTACGCTGTCCGGGCCGGACTCAAGGCCGTGGTCCTCGAAAAAAACATTGTCGGCGGTCAGGTCGCGCTGACCCCGGTAGTGGAGAACTATCCCGGTTTCTCCACCGTTCCCGGCAAACAGCTCATGGACATCATGAGCGAACACGCGCGCGAATATCTTCCGGTCAACGAAGGCGAAGGCGTGGAATCCATCACGCTCGGAGACATTGCCGCCGGAGAAACCATCACCCTCACGACCAACCGCGGCATATACTCGGCCAAGGCGGTCATCCTCGCCACAGGCTCGGCATACCGGCAGATAGGAGTACCCGGTGAAACCCGTTATTTCGGGCGCGGCATCAACTACTGTGCTTCCTGCGACGGCTACCTGTACAAAGGCAAGAAAGTCGCCATCATCGGCGGCGGCAACACGGCCCTGACCGACGCGCTACACCTGAAAAACCTTGGCGTTGACGTTACGGTCATTCATCGGCGCGATACCTTCCGCGCACAAAAGCCCTTGCAGGACTCCCTTGCCCGCGAGGAGATTCCGGTCATCTGGAATACGGCTGTCGAAACGATTGAAGGAGATGAAAAGCGAGTGACCAGTCTCCGGCTTCGAAACCTCAAGGACGATTCCATAACAGACCTTCCGGTAGACGGCTGCTTCATCGCCATCGGTCAGGTCCCCAGCACGGACCTCGCCAAGACACTCGGCGTGAAAATCAAGGAAGACGGATTCGTTGAAGTCGACACTGCCATGCGGACCAACGTTCCCCACGTCTATGCCGCAGGCGATCTCACGGGAGGACTCCAGCAGATCGTCACCGCCATCGGGGAAGGCTCAATCGCCGCAATGAGTGCATTTGAAGACATCAGCAATCCATACTGGAAAGATAAATAATTCAAGATTATTCAAGCCATTCCTTTCAGAGGAAAATCATTCATGCCCCCGCTCTCAAAAACCTCAAGTTGACAACAAAACATAAATTATGCTTTGTTGCATACTTTAAGAACTGGAAACTTAACGCATTATTTAGATAGACTATACATAAAACAAAAATCGATAGACGCATACATGCCCATTCCTTCCCGCCCATTCGCCAACAAGGATATACCTCTGTCCTCCGAGGAAACAGGTTTTACCGACATGGAAAACCACTCTCCGCCGCACCCGGAAATGGTAGACATGGACCACGATGGCGATATGGACATATCGGTCTCTTCCGAGAAAAAGGGAGTAAACTACTGGCTCGAAAACACTCTGGATGAAAAAGGGAACCGATTTCTCCAGCACAGTATTTTCAAGCAAATCACTCCCACGGCGATCGGTTACGGAGACCTGAACGGAGACGATGTTCCGGATATTGTTCTGGGCCATATCTCGGGAGCCAAGGTCTTCATGGACAACGGCAAGTGGGAAATGACGGACCTTTCACTCTCCCTGCAATCACCCAGGGCTATCCTGATAGAAGACATCGACGGAGACTACCGGAAAGACCTGCTCATCAGGGACTCCCACGATTTCTTTCTCATCAAGAATCTTCCGGGGCTCCTCGGCAGCCAGATCCTTTCCTGGCCGAATCTGGGAAACAGCAACGTGCTTTCCGTCGGTAATTTCAATGTAGCCACGGTTTCTCTCGAAATACTCACAATGGACGAGAAAAACGGTACCCTTGTGATGATCGAACATGACGGCAGGCATTGGCAGCCTGCCAAAGTCGTGACGGAAACCACAGTCAGAACACTCTCGGCGCACGACTTCGACAACGACGGTTTCACGGATGTCATTATAGGAAACGAGAACGGCGACATCTCACTGCTGAAAAATGACGGGACCGGGAATTTCACTCGAATCGCCAATTCCGAAAAAGCCGACTTCGATATCCCTGTAGAACACTTTGAAACCGCAGGCGGGACATGGGACAACTTCCATGGGTTTCCCTCCGAGGAATTGGACGGAGTTCAAAACGTACTTTCTCCCCCGATGCACGGGTTTGAATGGTCGCACGCCCCCCGATTCACGGTTACCTCTTCGACGTCAGGAGTGGAGATACCTGACACGTCCTTTCTGAAAACGCTGCCTGATGATTCCTTTTCCATCGAAAAGTCCGATTCATACACTTCTTCCGATCTTCTCCCCTTCACCGCCTCGGTAATCAGCGAACAGGAAAAGGATCAAAGCGGCACGGAGCAGGGCTCCGACACCATCCAAAGGGCGGACGATTCTGATGCCCAGCTTCCCCTCCCCACGGCAGGAGAAGAACTCAGGGAATGGGGACTGGAGACGCATGAACAAAACGACATGCACTCAATTCAGGGCAGGATGGTCGACGGTTCTTCCCTCAACGACCTGTACGTACTCGGACACGACAACGACAGTGCCGACGGGAACCAAGGGAGTGATTTCATTTTCGGCAAAGGCGGAAACGACACCCTCACCGGCGGGGAAGGCAATGACGCCCTCTTCGGCGGAGACGGACGGGATGCCCTTTTCGGCGATGCAGACGATGATTACCTCCGGGGAAACAACGGAAGCGACGCCCTTGTCGGTGGCGAAGGAGATGACTACCTCAACGGCGGTAAAGGCGACGACCTTTTATTCGGCGGACAAGGCGACGACTTTCTTTTCGGAGATAGCGGCGACGACACGCTGTATGGCGGTAACGGGCAGGACACATTCTACTATCACTCCCCCCAAGAAGGGACCGACACCATCCGCGATTTCAACTTACAAGAAGACCTATTCGTGTTTGATTTCGAAATCGACACATACTGCTGTGTCAGGGACGAATATGACGGCAGTCTAGGCACAAACGGTTCAGCCCTCATATGGGCCGTCTCCGAAGACGGAACTGCTGACCTCTATTACGACAGCGACACAAGCCAGACGGGCGGCGAGTATTGCATCGCCCACGTCGAATTGACCGACGGATTGCAGAACGAGACCTGCGAAGAACTCACTCCCGACGACATCCTGTCATAACCTTCTTCCTTTTCCACTTTTCTTTCCCCCTCTTGACACTGTCAAAATCTCCGTGCTAGCTGTGAACTTCAAAAAATGACCATGGGTCACTTTTCGACCCTCGGTCATTTTTTCAAAAAAACCAAACATCTGACCACACGGCCCAGCAAACCGGAGAACGCACGGAACATGTCGAAAAAACAGCAGGAAAAATCGCAGCAGACCATGCAGGAGCTCATGGAATCCGCCAGAGAACTGTTCGGTTCCAAGGGATTTTCGCAAACGTCCGTGGCTGAGATCACCGAACATGCGGGATACGCCAAAGGGAGCTTCTACCGCCACTGGAACAGCAAGGACGAACTCTTTCTCCAGATTGTCGAGCAGAAATTCAAAACCTACCGTGCCGAACGGGATGGGCAACTGAAAACTCCTCGCAATCTCGAAGACGCCATGAACCGCATCTGGGACTTCCTCGAAACCATCGTGCGTGACAAAAGCTGGTCATCCATATTCCTCGAATTCACCGTCTATTCGGCTCACAGCGAAATACTCCGCAAGCTCATGAACAAATCAGACTACCGCCTTTCCAACCGGATATTCGCGGAACTGGTCCGCGACCATGTGGAGACTGATTTCCCGCCGGAAAAAATCGGCGCAATCAATACCGCACTGTTCGAGGGCTACCTCATCCACAGTTCACTGGAAACGCAGATTCTCACATTCGAGGATGTCCGGGCATCCGCTATCGCACTGGCCCTCAGCAACGGGACAAGACAGGACTAACCGGCGCGGACTTCCCGAGCCGAAAGAGACATTTTTACAAGGACTGAAACCATGAAAAAGCTTTCACTGACCCTGGCCGCAGTTTTCATCGCGTCACTCGCGTTCGCTTCCATCGCCCTTGCCGGAAGTGTACGGCTAACCTACTCCAACTTTTTCCCGCCCACCCACATCCAGTCCAAGCTGGCTGACCAATGGTGCCGCATGGTTGCAGAGCGCACAGGCGGTAAGGTCGTCATCGACTACTTCCCCGGCGGCACGCTGACCAAGGCCAAACAGAACTACGACGGCGTAGTCGAAGGTATCTCCGACATCGGCATGTCCTGCCTCGCCTACTCGCGCGGGCGCTTCCCGGTCATGGCCGCAGTGGACCTGCCCCTGGGCTACACCTCCGGCACACAGGCCACAGCCATGGCCAACGCCGTGTACGAAAAATTCACGCCCCGTGAACTGCGCGACGTCAAGCCCATGTATTTCCACGCCCATGGTCCGGGCCTGCTCTTCACAGCTCCCCGTCCCGTTGCGACGCTGGAAGAACTGAAAGGTTTGAAGATTCGCTCCACCGGCAACTCGGCAAAACTCGTCAAGGCTCTCGGCGGCACCCCGGTTGCCCAGTCCATGCCCACGTCCTACCAGTCCCTTCAAAAAGGCGTGGTGGACGGTTCCATGAACCCCATCGAATCCAACAAGGGCTGGAAGCTCGCCGAAGTGGTCAAATTCGGCACCGAATCCTTCCCTGTGGCCTACACCACCACATTCTTCGTCGTCATGAACAAGGACAAATGGGACATGATCGACCCGGATTCCCAGAAGGCCATTGAAGAGCTGAACAAGGAATGGGCCGTGATGCATGGCAAGGCATGGGACGAAGCCGATGCAGTGGGCAAGCAGTTCTTCCTCGACAAGGGCGGCAAAATGGTCCCGCTTGCCGATGACGAGGCAGCCCGCTGGGTCGAGGCCGCCAAGCCGGTCATGCAGGATTACATCGACACCGTTTCCAAAAAGAAGATCAACGGAAAGGAAATTCTCGACTACATCCAGTCCAAAATGGCCGAACTCCGATAATAGGCACACGACACCCGATCCAGGAACGACTTCCCGACTCACACGCGAACACAACCAATCGGCGGGACAGGCACAGCGCCTGTCCCGCACTTTGCAAGGAAACAGATAATGGAATCAGCGAAACCGTCCGCTCTATCCAGAGTGGAACGCATCATGCGAAACATAGCGGCCGTCTGCCTGCTCGGCATGGCCCTTGTGACCGGAGCGGACGTCCTGCTTCGGGGGGCGCTCAATACTCCCATCTTCGGCAGCGAGGAAATCGTGGGAATCCTCGGCATCATCGTTGTCGCCTTCTCCCTGCCCTACGCGCATTACCAGAAAAGCCACATCGGCGTTGAAATTCTGGTTCGCAGATTCTCCAGAAAAACCCGCAGGCGCATCAAGCTCGTCACGGACACGGCGACCGTCGGCCTCATCGGTATCGTGGCATGGCGCATGTTCCTCTACGCCCAGTCACAGGCCGAAACCGGCGAAGTGTCCATGAACCTCGAGTTGCCCGAATATCAGGTGATCTACGTGCTCGCCTTCGGCTTCCTCATCTACACGTTCTGTCTCCTCGGGGACATCGTGAAATTCTTCAAGGGAAGCGAGGACTAGCATGGACCCGACAATGGCCGGTATCATCGGCATCATCATCATGGTATTCCTGTTCATGACCCGCATGCCCGTTGCGTTCGTCATGATGCTCGTGGGCTTCATCGGATTCTCAATGCTCACCTCATGGCGCGGCGGGCTGAACCTGATGTCGCGCAACATCTACGATGCCTTCGCGTCCTACGAACTTTCCACCATCCCGCTGTTCATCCTCATGGGCCAGATCGCATTCAACTGCGGCATTTCCAGACGGCTGTACAACACGGCCTACTGTTTCCTCGGCAATGTCAGGGGCGGCCTCGCCATGGCGACCGTCTCGGCCTGCACCGCCTTCGGCGCGGTCTGCGGCTCCAGTCCGGCAACCGCCGCGACCATGTCCACCGTGGGCATCCCGGAAATGAAACGATACGGCTACGCCAACTCCCTTGCCGCGGCATCCGTGGCGTCCGGCGGCGGGCTGGGCATGATCATGCCGCCCAGCGTGGTGCTCATCATCTACGGCGTGCTCACCGAGCAATCCATCGGCGCGCTGTTCGTGTCCGGCATTCTCCCGGCCATCCTGCTGACCGCGCTGTTCGTGGTCGGTATCTACATCCAGTGCAAAATCAATCCGGCTCTCGGTCCCAAGGGCGATTCCTTCCCATGGTCGGCCAAGCTGAAATCACTGGCCGGACTCATCGACACACTGCTGGTCTTCGCCCTTGTCATCGGCGGCCTGTTCTACGGCTGGTTCACGCCCACGGAAGCGGCGTCCATCGGCGTCCTCGGCGTGCTGGCTCTGGCAATCATTAAACGACAGCTCACATGGCAGGCGTTCGTGAATTCGCTCTACGAAACGCTTCGCACCTCCTGCATGGTACTGGTGCTCATCGCAGGCGCGGTGGTGTTCGGAAAATTCCTTGCCGTGACGCGCATCCCGTTCGACATCGCAAGCTGGGTCTCGGCATTCGACATGCCGCCCTTCGCCATCATGGGCGCGATCATCCTGATCTACTTCATCGGCGGCTGTTTCATGGATTCACTCGCCCTCATCATGCTGACCATCCCGGTCTTTTTCCCGGTGGTGATGGACATGGGCTACGATCCGATCTGGTTCGGCATCATCATCGTGCTCGTCACGGAAATGGGCGTCATCACGCCGCCCGTGGGCATCAACGTCTACGTGGTCTACGGTATGTGCCAGAAGATCGCCCCGGACGTCACGCTGGAAGACGTATTCAAGGGCATCATGCCGTTCCTGCTCTCCATCGTGGTGGGTATCGGCCTGTTATTCCTGTTCCCGCAGATTATTCTGTTCCTGCCGGGACTGATGTATTGATGAAAAGTCAAAAGGAAACCGCGCGCGGCACTATCCTGTCGGGCGCGGTCCTGCGGCTTGTGTACGTGTCGTAATCGGGGAATCAAAGAAGCCTTCTTTGTTACGAACTTCCAAACAATTGCTTTCATCAATGCCAGATTCATTTTCGGGAAATATAGCAAAGTAAAGCTGCTGAGAATATCCATAGGCACCCAGTAAAAATGACCACACCTGATGGATTATAATACAAGATCACCGTCGAAGCTCCAAATAACGCAAGCAACAACTTAAGGAGATTAATGGCAAGGACATATTTTTGAACAGAAAAAAAGGCTATTGAAATACATATAAAAAACAGCAGGCTGTGGTCTACTGGGAAAAAGCCACCTGAACGATGTAATAGATTTATATATTTGAAAGATAACGGAAAGATGAAAACAAAAACGATACACCACAAAACAATATTGTTGTTTTGTGTCAGTTTCAATTTCCTCAACACTTCCCGCCTCCATGTAACCACTGGGGCGGTCTACCCGCCCCAGTGGTTTATTTTGTTTAATTGCCTATTCTTTCTTTTGCTTTATTGATTCTTTTTTTAAGAATATCCTCATCTGTATCTGTAAAATATGAATCAATAAAAGCCTTTGTCTTGCTATAGGTATCAGCTTCACGGTCCAATTCTTTACGCATCTTCCAATCATTTTCGTCGGTATAATTCGCTTTTTGATCACGAAGGCCTTTTTGTACTTTTTCCTTCGTATAATGACTCATAAAAGGCGAAACTAAAGGGTCAGCAAATACTTCAACAATACTTCTTCCAGATGGAATTTTTTCACCATATTCATTTTTCAACAACCCCAACGGATCATTCGCATTAACAGGATCATCCAGACAATACCCATACCAGTCCGAATCCCCGCCCGCATCGCCTATCGGATCAGGCACGGTCCAACGGCTTGTGTACGTGTCATAATCCCGAAAGCCGAACCTGACGAATCCCAAATCGCGGTCATGCAGGCCGCCTGCGAAGCCGAGGGGGATGGCAAAACCGGGATTGCTGTCCTCGATGATGCCGCCGAACGGGTCGTACTGGATAGCCTTTATCACGTTGCCGCTTGTGTCGGCAACAACGCGGAGGCTGCCGACCTGATCGTGGAAGAGGTAGGCTACAGCTCCGTCGTCACGGCGCATGGCGTAGGGTGTGCGTTCGCCGTCTTCGTAGGCGAATTCGTAGGACTTTCTGCCATCCCAGTATCCGGCGAGGCGGATGAAATCGAGCCATTCGTATGCCTCGACCAGTTCGCCGTTGCAGTATTTCGCGATACGGCGGCCTTCGTCGTCGTGGCGGAAGGTGAAGGTGCGGCCTGCGTCTTTCTGGTCGGCTTTCAGCAGGCGATAATCCGGGGCGTATTCATAGAGCGTATACTTCCCTTTGTGGTTCCACATGCTGCGGAAGCCGTTGTTATCGTGCATGTAGCTGTTTTTCCCGGCGCGCGAGAGGCGGTTGTCCATGTCGTATTCGTAGCGACGAAGGTCGCCTTCCACGGATTTTGGGAAGCTGTCGCATGCGCGGCGTCCGGCGCGGTCATACCAGCAATCGCACACGGGCCAGCCATTGCGTTCGCATTTGGCGAGGCGGCCCGCCTTGTCGTAAGCGTAGGTCCATTTGACGGGTTCGCCCACCACGGTTTCGGTTTTCTCGATAATGCGACCCTGTGGGTCGTGGCTCAACGTATAACTGTAAGGATTTTTCATTAGACCCTCCTTAGAGTTTCGTCTTTGCGGACCATTCCGAAAGATCGCGGAGAGTATACCCCCGGTTTTAGGGGCAGGATGAAAACGGGCGAAAAGGACCCCATATAGGGCGAAAAAAGCATAACTTGGAGGGTTGACAGGGTTTTTGAAAGGCAGGAAAGGCAAAATGCAGAAATCCAGTCGCTTTCGCTCCTTCCGTGTCCTGCGCGGACGGCGGTCCTTTCTTTTTCCAAAGCAGAAAAGAAAGGACGAAAGAAACTGCTTTTGTTCGTAACTTCACCGCCTGGTAGCTTCGAAGCCAAGAATCTGATCAAACCGGGCCGCTCCCGAATCCAGTCGCCGGGGACGGCTCCGGATTCGATAGAGCCGCGGCTTCCGTTTTGTCAGCTTCTAGGCTCCGAAGCTAAGGGCTATTGCCGGTCTTCGTGTAGAACAAACATGAAAGGCAAGCAGGGAAACAATAGATGGATTTTCGTTGCAGCACTTGCCTTTCGCTCCCTTAACAATCGAAGTGCCCCGATTAGCCAATTAAACCTCACAAGCCTTAGAAGCTGACTGAGAGGGGAAGGCGGATTTGGTGACGGGATATGTATGAATCAACATAGTCCCGTACCTGCCGGAATGGCAGGGACTACGCTTTTCATGGAGGGGAGCCGCCCCGATCAGATCAGATTCTTGGCGGTGAGGGCCTGGCGGGTAAATCAAGGAATCGGGGGTTTCTTTCGTTCTTTCTTGGGCCCCAGCCAAGAAAGAACCGCCGTCCTCGTAGGACATGGAAGGAGCAAAAGCGACTGGATTTCTGTCTTTTGCCTTTTGCCTTTTGCTTTTTGCTTTTTGCTTTTTGTCTTTCCCCCCAAAAAGCCAAGCAATCAACAACCAACCGACAACCTACCCGTCAAAAAGCATCCCCAACGCCTCACGCAGGACCTCCTCCGAAACCGCCCATTTCCCAGTCCATGGCGGAAGCAGCGAATGCGTCACCCCGTCCACACACATGGCGCAGCAGTGCAGCCGCATGGCACCGCGCACGTTGCCGAAGCCGTACTTCCTGTCACCGAGGACCGGGTGTTTCCGCGAGGCAAGCTGCACACGAATCTGGTGCGTCCGCCCCGTGAGCAACCTGACCGCGACAAGGCTCTGCTTCGAACCGGAGACAAGCCCCTTCACGCGGGCAAGCGCTGTCTTGCCGGAGCCTGTATGGACCTTTTCCTGCCCCGGCGCTCCCTTCTTTTCCATGCGGTCCTCAAGCAAGACCTCGCCCGATTCCCGCCACTGGCCCTTGACCCATGCGAGATAGAGCTTGCCCACCCCGCCGGACGCGAACTGATCGTTCAGTTGCCGCAAAGTTTCGTAATCCTTTGCGACCAGCAACAGACCGGAGGTGTCGCGATCCAGCCGGTGTGCGAGCGTGGGCCGGAAATCGGCATCCGGGTACATGGCTGCCAGACGACCGGCCACGGAATCGGTGACCTTGTCGCCACCGTGCGCGGCCAGACCGGCGGGCTTGGCAACGGCAAGGATATGCTCGTCCTCGTATGCCACCACGAGCGTACCGCCCGCCTCGACCGGCTTCACGTCACCGGGAGTATAGGGCGGAATACGCACGACCTGACCTTCTTGAATACGGTCGAACGGCTTTTTGCGGCCCTTGTCCACACGCACCTGTCCTTTGCGAATCCATCGCTGGATCGCGGACCTCGGCACATCGCCGGTCAGACGGCGTTCAAGGAACTGCAAAAGCTTCTGGCCGGATTCGGCCTTGCTCACAGTGACAAATCGAACTTCGGGCATAACGTAAAAAGATCGGCGGCGCGGGTGCCTCAGGGACACTGCGCCGCCATGGTTATTCGTTCATGTGCCGGGAACGGCTGTTATTTCTGATACCACTTTCCATCCGCACCCTGAAGCCAGGTTCCGGCAGGAGCCTTCTGGGCGATCTTGGCGGCTCGGCGCTGTCCAACGACGTTCACGGTTGTCCCTGTCTTCTGGGCGATGGCCTTGTAGACGATCAGGCGGTCCGCATTTTCCGAACGCACGACCTCGATCTCCTGTTTCACGGAGATGTACTCAAGCAAACCGACATTGCTCTCGCCCACCACGCCCTGCGCCTTGAGGGAATTGATAGCTGGGACACGAGCCCGCATGCGGTCCTTGAGTCCTCCGGCCAGAGCGACCGAACCGATCAGACAGACAACAAGCGTGAGTATGGATATTACATAAATTCTATTTCGCATTTTCGGCCTCCGGGCTGGCTGCGGCATCGTCGATGTCGGAGAAGAAGTCGTCAAGTTCCTTGTCCACCTTGACGTTGACGTCAATGGTGATGTGGATGGGTTTGACCTCCACCGGAGCGACCTCGACCCTGTGACTGGTCGAGCATCCCCACACGGCGAGCAGCAGGATGACAAATGTCAGTGCCATGATGTTTTTCATGATGTTCCCCTTATTCAATCCTCTTTATGAGGTTTTTATACAGCAAAATACGGTCCAGCGGTAATGAGAAATTCACATCCAGTCGCAGTCCCTGAAAATTGGACCCCTTGACGTCACCTTCGACCATGGCGAACCCGCCGAATTCCTTGCGATACACAAAGGGCAGCGTGCTGACTGGCTTGCCGTCGAGCGACAGGCGCACAAGCAGGTCCCTGCCTACGGTATCGGCCTTGATGCGAACCCACTTGTATTCGAAATCCTTGATGGCGGCACGCGCCAGTTCCAACTGTCCACGCTGCGGCGTTCCCTTGGGAATGGACTGCACCAAATCTTCCATGGCCTCAACCTGAATGACGCCGCCCTGCCCCGGAGTCGAGTGCAAAAATCCGTCGTTGAACGAAATCTGCCCACGCTTCCACGTCACCGGAAGCTCACCCGACAACGCGGAGTCCCCTTTGGCCTTTGCCAATCCGAGCTGATGCAGCAGTTGCGTCAGTTTCAGATTGGTACAGAACAAGGTCACGTCATATTCGTCCAGCCCCGGCACCACGCGAAACGCCCGACTCTCGACGAACCCGTCGCACCACTTGAAACGTCCGCGCTCCACAAGCACCACGCCCCTCGGTTCCAACTGAAACGTGACCAGCCCGTTCTCCACACGAATCCCTTCAGCCGTGAATGAATCAAAGGCAAATACCTGCGCCGGAGAACTGTGAAAATCAATTATGTCAGGCGATTCAAAGTAAATCCGAATGCCGTCTATCTTCATGCCGCCTTCGCCGAACGAGGCAGAACCGCCCGTGAGAAAAACCCCGAGCCGACTGTCGATACCGTCCTGACTGACATCCACCCCGCCCTCGATATTCAGATTGCCGGTGAAGGCAATATCCTTGAGGGACACATGCAGCTTCGACGCATCAAACCCCTCTGGCAGAGCATATCTGGGCACCTTGAATTTCAGGGTGGCTTCACGCCCGGTCATGGACGAACTGCCGGAAAACGAGACACGCAGACCGGGAAGCAGTTCCGTTGCGAACACGCCGCCGAACCCGACGTTCGTGCCCTCCTGACGCAGCTTTGCATGCACCGAACCGAGCCGCATTTTCCCATGCCGCAGACTGGAAACCGACAGATTGCCAGTCGTATTTTTCTCCGGCGCGGGCCATTTCAGCGGAAGCGAAAGTTTGACCCTGCCGGTACGCAGGCCAGTCCCGTCCAGATTGATCCGTCCGGTTGAGGCCTGCACGACCATGTCCGCCCCGTCATTTGTCGCCGTCCCTTTTGCCGAAAGAGACAACCCGCCGAGACCGATGGCACGCCCATCGGTCTCAAGCCGCTGGGAGACCGAATTATCCGCAGCAAGTTCGAAAGCCCACTTCCCGTCAGCAAGCTTCGCAGAAAATTCACCGGGCATCTCGATTCCCATTGCCGCGACGGAAAAGGCGGCATGCACCGCTTCCTGCGACAGGCGCACCTCGGGCAATTGAATCGTCACCGGATGTGGGGCGGCAAGCGAGACAGGGGCAAACGAGAGCGCCACACCCCGCTCCGCCACGGTCCCATTGACGGCAAGCACGGTCTCCGGAGCGAACCTGATACCGGAATCAGGACAGCCGGGATGATCGACAGACAGGGTGAAAGCTGCTTGCACATCTTCCGGCGCGTCCAGATCCGCATTCACCGTGCCGCTCAGGTTCAGCCCGCCGCGAACCGAGACGGGCAACAGATCAGCAAGACTGCCGAGCCGGAAATCATGCGTCTCCAGCTCCACGGCCAGTTTTTTCCCTGCCGGTCCGAGAGCGCCGCTGAAGGTCAGCAACTGATCGCGCAAACGCACGTCCCCGGCAAAAGACAAACCGCGCCCCGGGGTCACGGTAGCGGAAAACGGCAAAACCAGGCGGGTTCCGAGGTAATCGAAAAACAGGAAGGAATCCTCGATAACCAACGTCCCGAACGGCAGGTCCGGCAGCCCCCCGGAACCGGCGGCATCGTCTTCGCCCTTGGGGAGCAGGTCGAGCAACGGCAGGACAAATGACTTTCCGTCATATTCGGCATCAATCTCAAGACCGCTCACCGTGATCGAATCCACCCGCTCGGCCTTGAGCGAGGCCGGGGAATACGAAACCTGCACGTTGTTCACCCGAAGGCCGTCCTCTTCCGAGCCGATACGCACAGGGCCGATGTCAGCGGAAAACAACCCGGCATCACGGATATGAAATTCCTCAAGCGGCACGCCCAGTTCGTCTGCCAGATTCGGGACAAGCCGTTCAAGATACTGCGGAGTCCACACGGAAATCGCCCACCCTACGGCAAGGCACAGGGACAACACCCATGGGGTGAGGAGAATGATCCATTTCAGGACACGGCGGCGGACGGTATCGGACATTCAATGACTATAACGGGATAGAGCAGACCTTGTCCATACGCGCCGTTCTTGCAGGAGGCGGGCAAAATGCGTATGTAGAAAATGTCTAGAAAGTATCCAAGGGAGAACCCATGCATAGATTGACTACACTGCTCATGCTCCTCAGCCTCTTGATGGCGACAACTCTTTTCAACGGCTGCGCGGTCTACGATGTGGCGGTCGAGGAACGCAATGTCGGCGACTGGGCAGGCGATGAAAAAATCGGCCTGACCATTGAAAAGGATTTCCTGGCCGACGATACGGTCAAATACCTCGACTTTGACGCCGCCTGTTACGAAGGCCATGTCTACATCACCGGCGAATATGAAAGCCATGATCAGGTAACACGGGCCGTGGAAATCGCCAAAGCGGTCAAGGGCGTACGGCAGGTGACCACCTACCTGCTACCCAAGAAGGAAGACGACGACTGCTCTACTACCGACAGCCTCGATATCCACACACGCCTCTGGAACAAGCTGATGACCGACAAGGAAATCTGGTCCACCAACATCAATGTCGAAACAGTGCAGTGCAACGTCATCCTGCTCGGCATCGTGGGGACCCAGACGGCCAAGGACCGGGCCGAGGCACACGCCAAGGCCATTCCGGGTGTGAGAAGCGTCAAATCCTATCTCAAGGTGAACAAATAATCGGAGGTTGCAATGCCTGCACGTCGTGCCCTTCTCCACAACCTTTTGCGAGGATTGGGGATACTGTGCGCGCTTGCACTCCTCCTCCCGGCAGGCGGCTGCGCCACCAAATCAGCCGCACCACCGGGCGCGCATCCCGCCCGTGTGCAACACGCTCCGGCATCGGGCAAAGCGGCGGCTGTCATCCGCACAGCTCGCACCATGATCGGCGCACCTTACAAATGGGGCGGCAACTCGCCCCGCGAAGGTTTTGACTGCTCCGGCCTCATCTGGTTCACCTACCAACAGCACGGCATTACGCTGCCGCGCGTCTCATGGCAGCAATTTTCCGCAGGCCGCGCGGTCTCCCGCTCCAACCTCCGTCCCGGCGACCTCGTCTTTCACAAGGTCACCAAGAAAAGCAAAACCCTGCATGTCGGTATCGTCACCGACCGGGGCACCTTCATACATGCCCCCAGTTCCGGCAAGCGCGTCATGGAGTCGTCACTTTCCTTGCCGTATTGGCAAACCCACTACATCGGAGCCCGCCGCGTGCTGTGATGCCTTGGAATTTCCCCGACCCAAAAAAGCCCGAAGATTTTCATCTCCGGGCCTTCCTTCATCTGTATATTTGATTATTCCTTGGGAATAAGCGGCTTGTAATACATGCCGATCTTGATGCGATCAGTGGAATACTGGCTCTTGAGCTTGATCTTGAGATTCTCATTTTCCCACTTGTAGATATCCCAGCCATCGCTTTTCTTGTGATCGGGCAGACCGTAATCATCCATGAGAATGGCAATGACGTTCTTCACATCACGGGCTTTCTCGATTTCAACGATGGTGGTGTACAGCTTGTTTTCCCGAAAACCATACGTGACGCGGGTGTCTTCTATCTTGGAAATACCGCACGCCTTGACTTTCTTGACAAGATAATAGCGGATGCCGCCCGCAGTATGGGAATACTCGATTTCCTCGACAGACGACAACGCTTCGCCCCAGGGAATGGCGTTACATTTTTCAGCTTGTGCCGTAGCAACGCCAACAGTCAGCAGCATAAGCAGCAACGCGGGTAAAAGTACTATCTTCTTCAAAACAGGCTCCTCATCATGGTGTATGCACAAAATTCAACCGATAGGAGGCACTGTCACGGACGATGCGCGCCCTGTCAACCCGTTTAACAGAATGAAACCGATACCCGGCAGGAATGTGTCCTCTCCTGTACAGTCTCATTTTTCTTTTTTTCCTCTGGAAACGATTCTGCAAACGTTGTAAAGGTCATCCCTATGGATATCGATTGGCTTATGAACGAATGCAATGATCCGTACACTCTGGAACGGCTGTTCTATGTAGAGCGGTACGCATGGCTGTCGCTTTCACCCGACATGTGCGCGGTCATTTCCATCGACGGTCAGTTCGAAGATGTGAATACCCATTGGGAACGCGCCACCGGCATCAGCCGCGAAGAATTGCAGGGACGATACCTTATCGAGCACATCCATTTCGATGACCGTGAGCGCGTTTTTGCCGACATGCAAAAACTCATAACCTCGGATATCGGGTCAACGACCTTCTCGTTCCGTTTTCTGTGCAAAAACGAGAAGCATACCCGCCTCAACTGGAACACGATCTTTTCCCCGGACCACAATGCCTATTTCTGCACCGTGCATGATCCGACACAGGAAAAGGCCGCAGACCAGCGAGCCTATCGGGACATGCTCACAGGCCTGAGCAACAGACTGGCTCTGGAAGAAACCCTGCCCGACGTATTGGCGGAAGCGGAAGAAGCCCAGTCGCAGGTGGCGGTGCTGTTCATCGACCTCGATGGCTTCAAGGAAGTCAATGACACCCTTGGCCACAAGGCCGGAGACACGCTGCTTGTCCGCACGGCCCGACGCATGAAATTCGTTGTCGGCCAACAGGGAAAGGCCTACCGGCTCGGCGGCGACGAATTCATCGCAGTCCTGCCCAAGGCCCCGGACCGGGGATTCATTTCAGGAATAGCCGGACAGCTGGTGGAAAAACTGCGAACTCCGTACGACATAGACGGTCATATGGTGAACACGGGCGCATCTCTCGGCATCGCGCTCTTCCCGACTGACGCGGACACTCCCGGCGGCCTGCTCGAAGCCGCGGACAAGGCCATGTATGACGTCAAACGCGGCGGCAAGAACAACTTCGCATTTCACCGGGTGAAAGCGAAAGCCTGACCTGCCCCCGAGAACAACCACGTTCAGCCGTTCGTCTTGGTTCCCTTGTAGGTAAACGCCTTCTTATCCATGGTATAATAGGAACCTCGGTCAATGCCCACGGCCCTGCCGCAGGCGCAGAAGACCTTGCCGTCCTTCTCGACCATGTTCCAGACCTTCTTGATTCGGTCCTTGTGGCAGCGATGCACTTCGCCCTGCCCGATCTTGTAATATTTCCAGAGTTTCCGGCGGCAGTCCGCGCATTTGAGTGTGAGCATGAAAAGAGCCTACCCCAAACAGGGAGCAGGCTCAAATGGGAGGATCCGGTCAATGGCCGAAGCAACAACCCGCAAACTGCAATTCAAGCCTGAACAGGCTTTATGCAGGCCGTTCCCCGGCAACCGAAATCAGTGGACGATCGTTTTGGAGAAATAGTTGATTATGCATACGCCGGACAGGATCAGTCCCATACCGATTGTTGCTGGCAAATCAGGCACCTGATGATACAGAATCATGCTTGTGACGGTCACAAGAACAATGCCCAGTCCGCACCAGATGGCATAAGCCACGCCAACAGGCATCGTTTTCAGAACAATGGAGAAAAAATAGAATGTCGCGGCATATCCCAGCACGACGATCAGGCTGGGAAGCAGTTTCGTGAATCCGTCAGACGCTTTCAGCGCGCTCGTCGCCACCACCTCGAATACGATTGCCAGAGTAAGATACATGTATGCGGTCATGTTCTTGCCTTTATTTTGTCTCCCGCGATCCGTTATGCGGGCAACGCAGTTAAACCACGATTTCGAAACCATGCCGCTCCATTGGGAAGCTTTTGAAGCAGATTCAATTCGACTGGCTGAAATCAATTTACCAATAAATATAAACGGTTATAAGCAAATCAGATACACAGCCGCAAGAAAATGTCTGACAAAAACAAATTAAGCAAACGAATCTTTCTTATCCGAAGCATAAGACAATCTGATGTCACAAATTCAAGAACCATCCACTTCGAACTATCAAGAAATGAAGGGGTGATCGGGGAAGGTGAATTGCTCCACAGCACAGGCGAAGAGTCCCGTTCCGAACAGAAGCCGAAACGCGGTATGCATGCTCTCGCAAAGGGCTTGGCCGTCCTGATGAAGTGGTGGCACACCGAACAGAATAAGCAGCCTGAAGAAGAAAACAGGATTAGGCTCTTACAAAAGGGGAGAAGGCCCCCTTATATTCAACCCCTCTTCATATATTTCTATCCCGGTTCATATTCCAGCGATTCCACCTCGGGGAAGTCGTCCAGACTCTTGGCGATTCCCGCCTGAAGAAATGAATCGACCCACCAATAGATGTTGTTTTTCCGCACCTGATCGCGCAGGCCGACCATGTGTTCGCGACGCTCTGCCTTGTCCCAGTGAAGCGCCCTATTCATGGCCTTGGCAATGCCTTCCATGTCGTACGGATTGACGAGATAGGCATCTTTCTGCAACTGCGCGGCCGCTCCCGCGAATTCACTCAAGATGAGCACACCGTCTTCACTCGTGTTGCTCGCGCAGTATTCCTTGGCGACAAGGTTCATGCCGTCACGCAGAGGAGTGACCAGCCCGATGTCGGCAGCGGCATAGTATGCCACCAGTTCGTCATGGGGAAAGCTCTTGTAATGGTAGTGGACCGGAACCCAACCCGGGAAGGAGAATTCACCGTTGACGCGTCCCACGAGCTGCTCGATCTCGGTCCGCAATTCCTTGTATTCATCCACTTCCTCACGGCTTGGAACGGCAATCTGGACAAAATTCACACGACCGGCCAGTTCGGGATACCGGCTCAGCAATGTGTGAAACGAACGAATGCGCTCAGGAATTCCCTTGGTGTAGTCGAGCCGGTCCACACCGAGAATGATCTTCCTGTGCCGAAGCGCCTCTCGTATGCGGAAGGCCTTCTGCGCCACTTCAGGATTCTCAGCCATCGAATTGAACTGATTGAAGTCGATGGAGATAGGAAATGCTCCAAGGCGGAATTTCCGGGAACCAATTTTCACACTAATGACCGCACCGCGCCCTTCGAACCGGACTTCGGGAACAAGACGGCGCAAACATTCGGCAAAGTTCTTTCTATCCTGCAACGTCTGAAAACCGACGAGATCGAATTCGGTAAGGGCCTGAATCAGCTTCCACCGCCACGGAAGTTTCATGAAAATGTCCGGCGGCGGAAACGGGATATGCAGGAAAAAGCCGGTCGACCGCTTCACACCCATGCTTTTCAGGAAAAAGGCCTGGTGCATGAGATGATAATCGTGAATCCAGACATAATCGTCCGGTGACGTCTTACGCGCCACGACTTCCGCGAACTTGAAATTCACTTCCAGATACATGCGCCAGTATTCCGGCGCAAAACGGCAACGGGTCTGGAGATCATGAAAAAGAGGCCAGATGATCTCATTGGAAAAACCGAAGTAATAGCCGTCCACTTCTTCCCGCGTCAGGGGAACGGTAAACAGGTCATAGCCCGCTTCGGAGGAGAAATTGGAAAGCAGCCCGTCAACATCCAGCGTGGGGTCGGACGCCCCGGACCAGCCGATCCAGACACCGCCGCGATTTTTGAGCACCGGGGCCAGGGCCGTGACCAGACCGCCTGCTCCCGCTTTGACCTTCCAGCAGTCACCCTCCTTCTTGAGAGCTGCCGGGAGTCGATTCGACACCACCACCAATCGCCGCAGGCCGGGTTCCATTACTTCTTCTCCTTCATGAAAGAAATAGGATTTTTTACATTAATAGCTTGTTACCGGGGTTCACACACAATTTCAAGGGGGAGCATGAAACGACTTCGCAAAAATAATGCGCTCAAACTGTTGACAACAAACACAGGGTTCTTATCTCTGTCCGCAGTCAATATCGACACGCACCCCAAAACGGGGACATCATTTCATAAGGAGTTTAAAATGGGTTTGAAACCGCTGAATGACCGTGTGATCGTCAAGAGAAAGGCTGAAGAAGAAAAGACTGCCGGGGGCATCTACATCCCGGATTCCGCCAAGGAAAAGCCGCAGGGCGGCGAGATTCTGGCTGCCGGTCCCGAATGCAAGACCGTCAAGGCTGGAGACGCCGTACTGTTCGCCAAATATGCAGGCAGCGAATTTTCCATGGATGGTGAGGAACTCGTCATCATGCGTGAAGACGACATCCTCGGCGTATTTGCTTAATTTTTCAAACTGAACTTCATAGGACTGACATACAATGGCAAAAGCAATTGATTACAAGGCAGTCGCCCGTGAGGGCATGCAGAACGGCGTGAACACTCTGGCCAACGCCGTCAAAGTCACTCTCGGCCCCAAAGGCCGCAACGTCATGCTCGAAAAGACCTGGGGCGCTCCGCAGGTCACCAAGGACGGCGTCACCGTCGCTGAAAAGATCGACCTCGAAGACAAGCTCGAAAACATGGGTGCCCAGATGGTCAAGGAAGTCGCTTCCAAGACCAACGACATCGCCGGCGACGGCACCACCACCGCCACCATTCTGGCCCAGGCCGTCTTCAACGAAGGCGTGAAACTGCTGGCCGCAGGCCGCAACCCCATGTCCATCAAGCGCGGCATTGACGTTGCCGTCGAAGCCGTCGTGGCCGAGTTGGACAAGATGGCCAAGCCCGTCAAGAAAAGCTCTGAAATCGCACAGGTCGGCGCCATTTCCGCCAACAACGACTCCACCATCGGTGAAATCCTCGCCGAAGCCGTGGAAAAGGTCGGCGACAACGGCGTCATCACCGTTGAAGAATCTCAGGGCATCACCACCGAACTGGACGTGGTTGAAGGCATGCAGTGGGACAACGGTTGGCTGTCCCCCTACTTCGTCACCGATCACGACAAGCAGGAAGCCGTATTTGAAAATCCCTTCATCCTGCTGTCCGAAGGAAAAATCTCCAACATCAAGCCGCTGGTTCCCATTCTGGAAGCCGTTGCCAAGGCTGAACGTCCGCTGCTCATCATCGCCGAGACCGTCGAGAACGAAGCACTGGCTGGCATCACCATCAACGCCATGCGCGGCGCCCTCAAGGTCTGCGCCGTCAAGGCTCCCGGCTTCGGCGACCGCCGCAAGGACATGGTCCGCGACATCGCCATCATGACCGGCGCCAACGTGGTCAGCGAAGACACTGCCACCACTCTGGAATCCATCCAGCCGCAGGACTTCGGTTCCGCCAAGAAGGTCGTCATCAGCAAGAAAAACACCCTCATCGTCGGTGGTTCCGGCGACAAGGCCGCTGTGGACGCACGCTGCGACGAAATCAACAAGATGGTCATGAACGCTTCCAGCGACTATGACCGTGAAAAGCTTCAGGAACGTCTGGCCAAGCTGGTCGGCGGCGTTGCCGTCGTCAAAGTCGGCGCAGCCACTGAAGTGGAAATGAAAGAGCGCAAGGACCGCGTCGAGGATGCCCTCAACGCCACCCGCGCAGCCGTTGACGAAGGCATCGTCCCCGGCGGCGGTACCGCTCTGGTCCGCGCAGGCAAGGTACTTGCCAAGCTCAAAGCCGGTGGAGACACCGAACAGGCCGGAGTGGAAATCATCGCCCGCGCCATTGAAGAGCCCCTCAAGCAGATCGCCAACAACTGCGGCCTCGAAGGCACCGTGGTCGTTGAAAAGGTCAAAGCCCTCAAGGGCAACAACGGTTTCAACGCCGCCACCGGCGAGTACGTCGATCTGGTCAAGGAAGGCGTCATTGATCCCAAGAAGGTCACCCGCATCGCACTGCAAAACGCTGCCAGCGTTTCCAGCATGCTGCTGACCACCGAGTGCGCCATCTCCGAAGCCCCGGCTGCGGAAGAAGACTAGCTCCACCGCTCCAAAGCGAACCATCAGGGCCGGACGATCATTCGTCCGGCCCTTTTTTGATACATTGGAATCCAACTATAACACTATGGTCCCCACCTTTCGTCCGTGTTACCTTTAGAGACAAAGACAGGATGAAAGACATGTTCACGCTTCTTACACCACTAATCTACTGGCTCCTCACCGCTGTTTGGGCAGCGGTGCTGTGCTTTTGCATCAAGCGCCTGTCCAGCAGGAAAATCCAAAGTGCCTTCTTTGTCACCGTCCTGTTGATCCTCACTATCGATGCAGGTCGCACGCTGTTCGAAAGCGTGTACTTCGGTATATGGAGAACGGCGCAGATAGGGGCGCTGCCGACATGGTTCAGAGACCTGCTCGGCCGCCCGGAAATGGTTTTCATTCCCAAGGCTGTCAACCTGCTTACCGGAGCATGGGTCGTTTACATGCTCATAAACAAACTCCCCGTTGAAACGGGTGAACAGCTCAAGGCAGAAGACCACCTCAGGGAATTGGAAATAAAAACCGAGCAACAGCGCCAAACCGAAAAAGCGCTCCGGGCTTCAGAGGAACAGTTTCGCAACATCGTGGACTCCTCGCCCATGGGCATCCACCTATACACGCTCAAGCCCAACCAGGACCTCATATTCACCGGCTCAAACCCGGCGGCAGACATCATTCTCGGCATTGACCACACCCCCCTTATCGGCAAAACCATAGAAGAGGCCTTCCCGGCCCTTGAATTCACAGGAATCCCTGATCACTACAGGGAAGCCTGCACTTCCGGAAGAGCTTGGCAGACCGAAGACATCCGATACCGCAACGGCGAAATCAACGGGGCGTATCAGGTCAATGCGTTCCGCATACAACCGGGACAACTCGCGGTCCAATTCATAGACATCACCAACCTCAAACGTTCGGAAGAAGCGCTGACGCTGACAAAATTCACTGTGGATAATGCCGCAGTCAGCATCTTCTGGGTCAAGCCGGACGGATCGTTCACCTATGTAAACAACGCGGCATGCGAGCTGTTCGGCTACAGCCGTGACGAGATGCTCTCCATGCAGGTTCCCGACCTTACGCCGGATGCCGCCATCCGCACGATGGTATGGGAAAAACTCACTTCCATCCATCACATGACCTTTGAAATCACAGGCCGCAAAAAGGACGGCACCATATTCCCTCTGGAGGTAACCAGCCATTACATCAAATTCGACGAGAAGGAATTCGAATTCGCGTTCATCGTGGATAGGACCAAACGCAGGGAATCCGAAAAGGCCATCGCATCCCTGAACAAGAATCTTGAGAACCTGATCATCGAACGAACTCAGGCGCTTGAGCACAAAGCGGCGCAGCTTGAAGAGGCCAACGCCCGACTGACGGAAGTGGACAGACTCAAATCCGCCCTGCTGAGCACCGTAAGCCATGAGCTGAAAACGCCACTGACCTCCATCATCGGCTACACCAAACTGACCAACCGGGATTTCGCCCGGGACTTCATGCCGCTGACCTCTGGCAACACGTCGCTGACCAAACGGGCCGGACGAATGAACACCAATCTCGCGGTCATCAGCGATGAGGCAGCCCGCCTGCTCGGCCTCATCGACAACTTCCTGCTGCTTTCGAAAATCAAATCAGGAACGGCGTATCAGGAACGGCAACCGCTCGACACCTCGTCGATCATCCAACGGGCAACGGGTCTCAGCCAGTCCTATTTCACGGCCTATCCGGACGTCTCGCTTGAAGTCAGCGCTCCCCCGGACCTGCCGCCGATCATGGGCAACCCGGACAGCATGACACAGGTGCTTCTCAATCTCCTCGACAACGGAGCAAAGTTTTCAGGCAACGGCACTGTCCGCCTGATCGCGGACACAACCCCGGCAAACAACCTTCGCATCACCATAAGCGATGACGGACCGGGCATCCCGGAACAGGAACGCGACAAGATATTCGAACCATTCCATCAGGTGTACGATGAAGAATATCACATCAGCAAACCGACTGGCGCAGGATTGGGGCTTTCCATCTGCAAGCATATCATAGATGATCTCGACGGCAGCATAAACGTCAACTGCCCCGAATCAGGAGGCTGCTCCTTCATCATCGAACTGCCTGTCGTTGATACGACTGCGGAGAAAAACCAGACATGAGTCCTTTTTTCGAGACCCCGGCCCACAGAAAAGGTGAAAAGAATTTCGAAAGAGCGCGCGCAGCGGAACTGCGAAATGATTTTGAACGTGCAAAAGAATACTTTCGAGACGCGGCCAAGGCCTTTGATGCCCACTTTGCACAGCAGGAACAGGCGGGCAAGGAGATTCGACCGTCACGCCTCGCCATGGCAGGCATCTGCTATACACGTCTGGGACGTAATCAGGATGCGCTGAACGTTTTTGACAAAGCCCTTTCCATGAAGGAAATCCCGGACGCCTATCTCCATGCCGGTTACGCATCTGCCAAGATTGAAGACAGGACCGGGACTCTCCACTATTGGTCCAACTACCCGAACTGGGCGGACCAGCGCATCATCGCGACAGCCCTGAAAGAACAAATCGCCTCCATCAGCGAAGAGGGTGACCTTCAGGCAGCATGTGAAGCCGTGGCACAGGCTGTTCAGCGTCAGGACCGGGAAAATGAAAAGGTCCGGCTGCGTTCACCGCACAACCGGACCGTTCCACCAAAACGCGGCTACTGACCGCAACTCTCACTGCTCCAAATCAACATCAGGACCGGGTAAGGCCTGCACCAGTGACCGTGAAGCCACTCCACCGTCAGCAAGATCGACACGGAAGTACCGCATGGCCTCCTGAAGCGTGGCGGCCTGACTGGCGAGCTCCTCGGAAGTTGAAGCCATTTCCTCTGACGCCATGGCGTTCTGCTGCACCACGGTATCCAACTGCTCAACAGCACGTTCAATCTGACTGACACCATGATTCTGCTCGGCACAGACTTCCGCGACTTCCCTGATGAGTTCTGCCGTTTTGGCAATCTCAGGTGTCAAACGGGCAAACAGCTCTCCTGTCTCCTCGGCAACCTCGACACTTGATGCGGAAAGCTCACTGATCTCCTGAGCCGTGGTCGCACTCCGCTCTGCCAGTTTCCGGACCTCGGCCGCGACGACGGCAAACCCCTTGCCCTGCTCCCCGGCACGAGCCGCCTCAATGGCTGCGTTGAGAGCGAGCAAATTGGTCTGGCGCGCTATCTCTTCGATAAAGACGATCTTGTCGGCGATCTCGCGCATGGCTGCGACCGTCCGTTCCACGGACTCCTCACCAGACTTGATGTCGTTGTTGGTCGAATCCGCGATTCGGCTGGTTGCCTCCGCATTGTCCGCATTCTTTCGAATGGAACCGACGATCTCCACAAGGGATGAGGAGACTTCCTCAATGGATGCAGCCTGCTCAACGGTGGACTGCGACAACGTTTCAGAGGAAGAGGACAACTCCTCACTTCCAGCGGCCACATTGTCGGTGGCAGACTGTACATCCCCGACCACGACACGCAGATTGCCAGCCATTTCCTTCATGGACTTCAATATGCCGCGCTCGACAACACCATTTCCGTTGGTCGAGGCAATGGTCAGGTCGCCGCCGGACACGCGCGCGGCAATCCCGGCGATGTCCACAGGCTCGCCCCCGATGGTATTGGTAACGGAACGTGATCCCAGAACGCCCGCGACAACACTCAGCACGGCAAGCAAAAGCGATATTCCGAGCACAAAGACAACCATGGAATGGATTGCCTCCTCAAGCGCTACCTGCTTGGCAGCAACCGCGGTGTCGATATTGTCGATATAGACCCCTATCCCGATGATCCAGCCCCACGGCTTGAAGAGCTTCACAAAGGAAAGCTTTGGGAAATCTCCATCCTTCCCGGGCTTGCCCCAGAAATAGTCCACATACCCCTGACCATCCGCCTCAGCCACTTCCACCATGGCCCTGAACAATTGCTTTCCCTTGGCATCGGTCATTGCGCCGACATTCTTTCCGTCCAATGCAGGCTTGATCGGGTGCATGACCATTTTCGGAGTCATGTCATTGATCCAGAAATAATTCCCATCGGAAAGCCGCATCTTGGCGACCTGCCTCAAGGCTTCGGCCTTCATCTCGGCTGTAATATCTTCTATCCAAGCTCCGGAACCGATAATCAATCCGGCTTCCGGCAGCAGGCGCACATACGAAATCTTGAGTTTGGCCTCCTGCTCTCCGGGTTTCGGCCACCAATATGAAGACATACCCTCGCCGTCCCGCTTGGCAATCTCCGACATGTCCCGAATCATGTAATTCCCCTTCGAATCCTTGAACTGGCTCATGTCCTTGCCTGCCAGTTTGGGAGAAGGGTGAATTAAAATAACGCTATCAAGGTTCTGCACCCATAAATAGTTGTCCCCGTCGTACCGGGCGGGCAGAACGATGCTCTTCATACCCTCAATCAACTCAAACCGGCTCAATCCCGGATGCTCTTTGTAAAACGCATCCAACTGCCCATAAACGGCATCCACGACACGCTTGAGTTCGTCTCGCTTAGCCTGCTTCAAGGCTTCAACATCCTGCGACCGCTTATAATAGCTGTCGATAGTGCCGACAGCCATCTGCACGAAATCCTTGAGTTGCTGTTTTTCATCCTCAAGCATCTCTGTACGGAATTTCTCCATTTCGGTTTCCCCGTACCGCGAGATTTGTTGTACAAAAACCCAGCACAAAGCCACAATAGCAGCGATGACTGTCGCAACCTGCATCAATGTCATTCTCGTCTTCAAACGCATCACAGTCCTCCCAACATCGCAACATCAATATTTTAAATCAAATATTCCAGACTATTTTCAGTCTGGAATATTATTACAGCCTTTTCACTCTGCGGCACAACGTTTCGGATAAATATATAACGACTTCAGCAATCAGATATTCTAGGTTAATATCAAGGCTCATATGGGCAGGAACTTCCGGACACATTGTAAAAGCACGACAAAGCATGTAAATTCCACTCAATACAGTTAACTCTTTCACGGAGAGGATATGCATCGCCTTCTTATCGCCCTGTTCCTGATCTGCCTGACCGCATTCCCTGCCACAGCCGAACAGACCGTGATCGGTACCGGCAATCCGGGACAGGACATCGCCAATGTTCAGGCCGCAGTTGACGCCGGAGGGACGGTTCTCCTGAAGGGCCGCTTCAATTTCGGCCCTGAAGGGCGCATAAAAATCACCAAAGACATCCGCATCAAAGGCGAATTCGACAGCGTTGACGAACCAAAAACCAAAATCTCCGGCGGCTGGTGGACCTTCTACTCACCGCTCCCCGTCAAAGGGGCGCAACCGTCCCGCAACGGACCGATCATAGCCATCCGCTCCATTCATTTTGACGGTGCCAAAGGAACTCCGCTTCACTTCCCGCATGTCGGCGGCCTTGACCTGCGCGGCTGCACCGTCACGGACGTCATTCCGCAGGAGACCGGCATACGATGGTCCGACGGCGACACACTCCCCTTCATGGCAGGCGTCGTTGTCGGCAACAGGCTCGACTTCAGGAAAAAGCCCATAAAACGCGCTGCGACCGGCACCATCCGCATCGAAAACAACCGTTTTTTCATGGAAACAGGCAAACCGGAACGCACAGCAGGGTACGGCATCATGGTCGACTGGACGTGGGATGCGGAAATCACGATAGAAAACAACACAATTCATCGCGCTTCCCGAAACGGCATCGAGGCATTGGACAACTCGCTCGGCGGCAAGAACCGTGGCAGCATCTCCATTGAGAACAATCGAATCACCACAGCGGACTCCGGCATTCCGTATCCCCACAAGTATGGTCCCAACGGCATTGTCGCAGGCTGGTACATCGACACCACGGGCGGCGTGGACTTCTCGCGCAACAACCGTATCGCCTTGACCGGTAACCGCATTGAAGGGCGCGGCGAAGCCTCCACCGGAATGCTGCTGTACGCCAACGACATCATCGCCACCTGCAACGACATCATCATGGGAGGCGGCTCGCAGGCCCGGGGTATCGTACAGACGGGATCACGCGGCTTCTTCGCCAACAACCGTGTTCGGGGCGAGTCCAGATACGCGATCTACTGCTATCCGTTTGAAGCGTTGCGAGGTTCGTCCAACACCTTTGCATGGACCGAACTCAACGACTTTACAGCCATCAAGGATCAAATCCTGCTTGGCGGCAACGTCAATGTCATCATCGGCAATACCCCCTCCCTGCTGGACAAGGGCAAGGGCAACCGCGTGGTCGAGACAGCCCCATGCGCCCTGCCGGAGATCGACCCGGAAGGTGAGAACTGGGAACCTGTGGACAATGAATAACCATCTGAAAAAAAGAACTCTTTTTCGTGCCGACGACCATAATCAGGACAGAGCCGACTTAAAGTAATCAATCGAAGCGTCTTCGATCTCCCGATCAAATCTTTTTTGCTTGACGTTTTCTCCCATCCTCCGTATTGATTGAAAACGATTTTCAATATCACTCAACATTTCAAAAGGAGACAGGAAGATGTGTGCTGCTCTGGTAGGTGGAATGGACAGGCTGAAACGGGACTACATGAACGAAGCAAAAAAGAACGGCGTCAAACTCAAATGCTACACCGGAAAAGAACGTTCCATTTCGGGATCTCTCGGTAAAGTGGACTTTGTCGTTCTCTTCACCAACAAGGTCTCGCATAAAGCAAGAAAGGACGTCCTTTCCGCCATTCGCGGCAGAAACGTGCCTGTCATCATGCGCCACTCCTGCGGCGTCAGCACTCTTCGGGACTGCCTTGATGAAGCCTCCGTTTAAGCCGTAATCCAAAACGTATAAATGCGCCGAGAACCGGAGCCAGCGAAGACCTCGTCGCACAGGGACAAAAAAAGCTCCCCGCGCCAATCTGTTGACGAAGAGAGCCTTTTCTATTGAATCAGATGATATTCAATCGCTGGATCAGGCGTCCGCTTTCCACCCCTTGACCAACTTGATGACGACCTCGGTCAAGCCGTTGAACTCGGGTTTGGTGACCTGCGCATCGGCCTTTACGGCCTCGCCCTTATGCTCGACTCCCTTGGAAATAAGGGACGAAAAGAGCGTCACAGGCAACACGTTAAGGACAGGGTCTTCCTTGACGCGGCGGGTCAGGGTGTAGCCGTCCATCTGCGGCATCTCAATGTCCGACACAATCACATCCAGATAATCCAGAGGACTTTTTCCCTCTGCCTGTGCATGCGTCTTGATTTCCTCAAGCTTGTGCCAAGCCTCGGCCCCGTCTCCGACAACGGTCACATCAAAATTCGCATTGGTGAAGTTATTCCGCAGTAGTTCCCGCACCGAAGTCGAATCATCCGCGATCAAAGCCCGATAGCGTTCATCGGCGACGATGTCGGAAAGATTGGCAGCGGTCTCTCCCGACTCATCCAGATCGGCCAGCACCTGCTCAAGGTCGAGCATAAGCACAAAACGATCCTTGATTTTGACCGTACCAGTGATGCAGTTGGTATCCATGCTTGCCACATACTTGCTGGGCGGTTCGACGTCTTTCCAGTTCACCCGGTGAATCTGGGTCACGCCGGAAACCAGAAAGCCGGTTATCATGCCGTTGAACTCTGTGACGATGATGGGTTCATTCACATCCTGAGCCCGTTCGACGGTCAACCAGACACTTAAATCCACTACGGGCAGAATAAGATCACGTAATGGGATGGTTCCCAGAAAACTAGGATGGACCGCTGCTTCGGAACCGGTCAGCCCTTCCGGGGCCTCGACCACTTCGAGCACTTTGGCGACATTGACACCGAAATAGTGTGTTTCAACGCCCTTTTCGGTTTCTTCACGTATGAAGAACTCGATTATTTCCAGCTCGTTGGTGCCGGTTTCCAGCAAAATTTCCTGTTCGCTCATAGTCCCTCCTATCCTGACACACGGAATATTGCCATACCTAACACTACCCGGCCATTATATGAATGATTTTTTGCAGTTCCATTCTTACCTGTATCCCGAACACGAAAAAAGCCACCACTTCACAATGTGAAGAAGCAGCTTTTATCAGGCATGAATACAGCCTGCCAAGGACTGTCTATGAGGATGCAGCTCCGGCGCACGCCTCGACGTCGGCCAATGTCAGGGTCTCCCACTGAACAGGCTCCTCATGCTGAACCGATTTTTTGAGCGTCGCGTTCAACACCTCATCCCAGTGCACAGGCGAAACGCCGACACGCGGACAACGGGTGGTCAGGTCTGCTTCGGTCAGGACATGACCGGCAGGCAGGTCTCTTGAAAAAACGATGCATTTCCGCAACTTCTTGGATGCGGCCTGCTCTTCCGGAAAAACTTTCTTGCCCTTCACGCACAGGGCTTTCTCGACCTCGCGAATCATGGAAACCATCTGTGCAAGCTCTGCCGGTTCCAATGACGCCTGATGATCCGTCCCCTTGAACGACTTGTCCAAAGTGAAATGGCGTTCGACCACGCATGCGCCAAGAGCAGCCGCCCCGACACTGGGAGCGATCCCCTGCTCATGCCCGGAATATCCCACAGGCAGGCTATAGCGCTCCCGAAGGCCGTCCATGACCGGCAGACCGATCTGTTCCTCGGGGCAGGGGTAGGTTGAATTGCAGTGCAGCAGCACGACATCATCGTGGTATGCGTTGATCTCTGCCAAGGCGACATCAATGTCTTCCAAGGAGCTCATGCCGGTAGAAAGAATGATCGGTACGTGAGCCTGTGCATATTTGCGGACCAGCGGCACGTTGACCAGTTCGGCAGAAGAAATCTTCAGCAGCTCGACATCAAGGCCGAGGACCTGAACCAGACTCGGATCATCCCAGGCAGAAGCGAAAAAGACCAATCCCAGAGATTCACTGTAGGCCTTGAGTTCAGCCATCTGCTCAATGGACAGCTCCAAGGCGTTACGGTGTTCACCGTAGGTCGGACCGAAGCTGTTGCAACCGGAATACGGCGCGGCTCGCCCCTCCCGGGTAAGCAGGGCTTCCATGTCACGTTTCTGAAATTTGACGGCCTGAACACCCGCTTCCGCAGCCCGGTCGATCATCTCTTTGGCCAAGTCGAACTCACCCTGATGATTATTGCCGATCTCGGCAACGATAAAGCAGGGATGGCCCTGACCGATGGTGACGCCGGAACGAAGCTTAATGGAATCGATCTGTTTCATAATCAAAATCTCACGATTTGAAATCCGCGCTTTTCGGAATACGGCTTAAGCTGCTCGTATATCTCGGCCTGCCTGCCGAACGAGGTAATGACCACGGCATCGCAGTCCACCTGATCCAGAACATGGGGTGCGGAAACCACATGCCCGTTGAAAATCTGCCCTTGCTTTCTGCTGTCATTATCAAGAAGCATCATGATCTGGAAATCGCTGTCCCGCAGAGCGGACAGCACGACTTCACACGTCTCGGAAGCACCGAACAAAGCCAACCGGGTCTCATCCTTTCCCAGCAATGTTCCGAGCTTTTCCAGAACAAAATCCTTGATGGTGGTATAGAGGCGAACGGTCTCCGAAGAATAGTCGGAAAACATCTTCTGGCGGGAAAACCGGCCTTCCTCAGTCAACGTATAGCGGTAACTCTTGCCGTTGACAGGAAGAAATTCAACCAGCCCACCTGATTGCAGCTGTTTGAGATACTGGTTAACCATGGCTCCGGAGAGATTCAGTTGTTTTCCCAACTCGAACTGGGAAAGGCTCGAATCCCTGGACAAGGCATCCAGAATAGCAAGAACTCGAGTACTCTTACTCGGCTTGAGGTACAATCCGTCAGTAATAAGCATCCCGGTCTTTCCGTTAATATTCGCCATTTGATCTGTCATTGAAGCTCTCAGTCATTCGCTCGGTCAATGATTCATCGCTGTTTCAGCATGAGTTCCTGAGCAGATTGTAGCACCTTAGTCGGCCTCCGGAACCCTGTCAACTCAACACCTGCCAACGATTTTAGCGAATTAGGGCATCTTGCCTTCAGAGGCGCTGAAAAAAACAAATCGTTGACACAATGAATAATCGGCCTGTTTAAGCATATTCTTTAGCATGTAGGCAATGATTGCCCCCGACATGCGTTTCACAGCTTGTGCAATATGTCTGCCAACCTCTTCCTTCCCCCATCATCGGCATTTGATTCTCAACGGCAATCTGCTGTTTTAAAGAAACTTTTTATCCCACTCTCAAAAGTACCTTGCGCCGAAGCCACTCACTGGATGACCCCAGACAACCACAGGCGTCAAACCTCTGTCACCTGAGACGCGGTCTGCTTTCAACATCCCGTATTGACCCTCAGGCTCGGCTATTATACGTTCCCGCAAGCCGTATGGACGGCAAAAAGCTTGAAAAAGGATGCCCAATGGAGCAGATCGAACGCCCCTGGTTGAAATCGTATGACCCCGAAGTTCAGGTCAATCTGGACTATGAAAAAATACCCCTGTTCAAATTTCTGGACAGAGCCGCCCATAAATGGCCGAAACGACAGGCCATCGTATTCAAGAACTGGAAGACCACTTACGCAGGCCTCAAAAAACAGAGTGAAATATTTGCCGCCAACCTCAAGGCGCAGGGCGTCCGTAAAGGCGACCGCGTTGCCCTGATGCTGCCCAACCTGCCGCAGACGATCATCGCGTTCTGGGGAGTGCTGCGGTGCGGTGCGGTAGGCGTCATGACCAACCCGCTCTACATGGAAACGGAAATCGTCCACCAGTTCAATGACGGGGAAATCAAATTCTGCATCACGCTTGATCTGCTCTGGCCCAAAATCAGCAAGCTCAGGGACTCCATCCCGGTGGAAAAAATCTTCGTCACCACTATCGGCGAAGGATTGAAATTTCCCCTGAACACGCTCTACAAGCTCCAGTCCCTGAAGAACAGGACAGCACCCAAAATCCCCTATGACGGGAATTCTGTCCTGCCCTTCAATATGCTCACCAAAGGGCGGGAACGGTTCACTGAAAATCGGGTCGACCCGGAAGATCCGGCCCTGCTCCAGTACACGGGTGGCACGACAGGCGTTGCCAAGGGGTGCATCCTGACCCATTTCAACCTTGGAGCCAATCTTCAGCAGTGTCAGGCCATGATGCACACGCTCGGGCAGGAGCAGGAAACCTTTCTCGGCGTTCTGCCCTATTTCCATATATATGGCCTCACCACCTGCCTGACCTGGCCGACCAGCATGGGTGCGACACTTGCCCCGTTCCCACGCTACGTCCCTCTGGATGTCCTCAAGGGCATCCAGAAGCTCAAGCCCACGGTGTTTCCCGGTGCCCCGTCCGTATATGTGTCCCTGCTTCAACAGAAAGACGTCAACAAATATGATCTGTCGAGCATCATGTGCTGTGTCTCCGGGTCGGCCCCCATGCCGATCGAACATCTGGATCAGTTCAAAAAGCGCACAGGCGCTGCCATTGCTGAAGGTTACGGCCTGACCGAGGCATCCCCGGTCACGCACATCAATCCGATTGAAGGCACGCGAAAAAACGGCTCCATCGGGCTTCCCTTCCCGGACACCGAAGCCAAAATCGTGGACATGGAAGTTGGCGGAGACCCGCTCCCCCCGGGCAAACGCGGTGAACTCGTCATTCGTGGGCCGCAGGTAATGAAGGGGTACTACAACCGCCCCGACGCCACGGCCGACGTCCTGCGTAACGGCTGGCTCTACACCGGCGACATAGCCTACATGGACGAAGAAGGATATTTCTACATTGTAGACCGCAAGAAAGACCTCATCATTTCCGGTGGCTACAACATCTACCCTCGTGAAATCGATGAAGTGCTTCACTCCCACTCGAAAATCGAGGAGGCCGTCAGCGTCGGCATCCCGCACGAAACCCGAGGCGAAATCGTTAAGGCATACGTCGTCATCCGCGACGGAGAGGAACTCTCCCGCAGTGATGTCATCGCCTACTGCCGAGAGAAACTTGCCAACTACAAAGTGCCGCGCCGAGTGGAATTCAGAAAGGATCTGCCCAAAACCATGGTAGGCAAAGTGTTGCGGCGGGCTCTCAGGGATGAGGAAGTCGAAAAAATGGAAAAGCGTAAAAAGAAACGCACACAAAAGAAGGACACAAGTGAATAGCCAACGATACGTCTGCAAACACAGGGGCGAGGTCACCAGAAAACACAGGGAAGACCAAAGCGGTTTCCGTTCGGTGACACTCTGGTTTACCGGCCTTTCCGGTTCGGGCAAATCCACCATCGCCCATGCTGTCGAAAAAAGCCTGTTCGACATGGGAGCGCGCGCCTACACCTTCGACGGCGACAACGTTCGCCATGGGTTATGCGGAGATCTGTCCTTTTCCCCTGAAGACAGGGCTGAAAACATCCGCCGCATAAATGAAATGACCAAGCTTTTCATGGATGCCGGAACCACCTGCCTGTGCGCTTTCATCACCCCGAAGCATGAGGTGCAGCAGATGCTGAGACAAGCTCACGCAGAGGGAGACTTCTATCTCATTCATATCGACTGCCCAGTCGAGGTCTGTGAATCCAGGGACACCAAAGGGTATTACAAACTCGCCAGAGAGGGGAAAATCAAAAACTACACAGGCGTTGACGCCCCTTACGACACCCCGGGAAACCCGGACCTTCGACTCGATACGGACAAGCTCTCGCTTGAAGAGTGCGTCCGTCGCACCATGGCTTTCCTTGTTGACAAAATTGCATTATCTGACTGACCCGCCAATCAGACTCATTATTCAAAGGCCTGCCGAAAAAATCGGTAGGCCTTTTTTGTTCCTATAAAAAAATATCCACCCCTCATAATATTTTCTTTTTACATTATCGGAAATTCATTTTTTCCATTTGGAAAATTTTTCACTATTTCTCGACCATATCCGGCGGATATTCCGCAGATTCTTCAAGCATACTGCGCTATTTGCAAAAATGTCTGATGGAAAAAAACTTTCATTCAACCTGTATTTGTTGTATGTCTCAACCTTGTTTATCCGATTGGTTATTGTAATTCCTATGAGAGGAGGAAATGATGAAAGGTTTTCTTAAAGGTGTAGGTCTGTTAGGCCTCATGCTCGTGTGCTGTGCCTTCCTGCTCGCCGGTTGTGGCGAAGAAAAGGCCGACACCATCAAAATCGGTTTCAACCTGCCCCTGACCGGAGACATTCCGGAAGTCGGAGAAGGCTCCAAAAACGCCGCAGAGATGTACCTCAAGGACATCAACGAGGCGGGCGGCCTCGAAGTCGGCGGCAAGAAGTACCCGCTCGAATTCGTCTACATGGACAACGAGTCCAAGGCTGAATCCGCAACCAACGTCGCGCTGAAACTCATTGACCAGGAAAATGTTGTCGCCATCATCGGCCCCAACTCCTCCAAGCAGGCAGTGCCCGCGGGCGGTACCTGCAACGATAACCGTGTTCCCATGATTTCCCCGTGGTCCACCAACCCGAACACCACGCTGGATCGTCCCTGGATTTTCCGCGCAGCCTTCCTTGATCCGTTCCAGGGTCCGGTCGTCGCCGACTTCGCAGCCAAGAAGTTCGACGCCAAGACCGCTGCCGTCCTCTTCGACGTGTCCAACGACTACTCCAAGGGTCTTGCAGAAATCTTCAAGTCCTCCTGGGAAGCCAAGGGCCTCGGCCCGGTCGTGGCTTTCGAATCCCACGGCACCAAGGATCAGGACTTCTCCGCACAGCTGACCACCATCGTGAACGCCAATCCGGATTTCATTTTCGTTCCGGACAACTACAATCAGGTTGCCCTGATTATCCAGCAGGCGCGTGACCTCGGCTACAAGGGTCCCTTCATGGGTTCCGACGCATGGGGCACTCCCGACCTCATCAAGCTTTGTGGTGACGAATGCTACGGCAACTTCTTCTCCACCCACTACGCCGCAGCCGGTGCCAAGGGTGCCACCAAGATCTTCATTGATCGCTACGAGAAAGAATACGGCTCCACTCCGGCTGACTACGCCGCCCTTACCTGGGACTCCATCGGCATCATGGTCGAAGCCATCAAGAACGCAGGCAAGGTCGTGTCCGACCCCGTGGAAATGCGTAAGCTCATCCGTGACGGCCTGTCCGCCATCAAGTCCTTTGACGGCATCACCGGTTCGTCCAAGTTCGACGCACAGGGTGACCCGATCAAATGCGCTGTCGTCGTCAAGATCAGCGACAAGGGCGAATTCGTCTTCGAAGAATCTGTCTGCCCGTAGGCTACAGGTTTAACGACGCTACCGGGCGGGGGCCACGAGGCCCCCGCCTTTTTGCGACACAACGGACCGAATCGAAAAATTCCCTGATTCGCCGGGATCGGTCCAAGCTCAGATTTTCAAGGAAACACCGCTGTGGATTTTATCATTCAGAACATACTGAACGCCCTCCAATGGGGGAGCTTCTATGCGCTCATAGCACTTGGATACACCTTGGTGTACGGTGTTCTGCGCCTCATCAACTTCGCCCACGGAGACATCTTCATGGTCGGCGCATACATCGCCTTTTTCGTGGCGTCATGGATGCTCGGTCCGGTTCTCGATCTCTCCCCGCTGACGACGTTCATCTTTGCCGTGCCCATCACCATGCTCCTCACAGCGGGTGTTGGCGTCACACTTGAACGCATCGCCTATCGACCGCTCAGGCGTAAAGGCGCGCACAGGCTGTACGTTGTCATCACCGCCCTCATGTGCGGACTGATTCTCGAATACGGCAACCTCGCCGTACTCGGAGCCAGCCGCTTGAAATTTCCCGAACTGGTCGAAAAATCCATCTGGCACATGGGCGGCGTCACCGTGACCAACCTGAAGGTCATCGTCATCATTGCCGCCATCGCGGTCTTCATCTTCCTGAACTTCATCGTCACGAAGACCAAGATCGGCATGGCAATGCGCGGTATTTCCTACGACAAATTCGCCATTCCGCTCATGGGCATCCCCATTGACGCCATCATCGTGTTCACCTTTGTTCTGGGGTCTGGATTCGCCGGTCTGGCGGGCCTGTTGTACGGCATGTCCTACCCGATTCTCGAACCCTTCATGGGCATGATTATCGGCTGGAAGGCGTTCATCGCAGCGGTTGTCGGCGGTATCGGCGACATCCGGGGCGCGTTCTACGGCGGCTTTCTGCTCGGCTTCATCGAGGTTGGCGTCGTCACCGTGTTCCCGTCCACCTATCGCGATCTGTTCGCCTTCACGATCCTGCTTATCATCCTCTGGATGAAACCAACCGGACTGTTCGGAATGCCGCAGTCCACAAAGATTTAGTTGGGAGAGACGAAAAATGCAGAAATACTCTCTCAACATCCTCATGGCAGCATGCGCCGTCGTGCTGCTGGTACTGGCCCAGTTCAGAATCATCGACAACTACATTCAGGCCGTCATCATGTTCGTCGGCATCAACATCATGATGTCCACGAGCCTGAACCTCGTAAACGGCAACATGGGTGAATTCACCTGCGGACACGCCGCGTTCATGTGCGTGGGAGCCTATGTCTCCTCCGTCCTGTCGGTCCTGTTCTTCGGAACCAAGCTCGGCGATCCGCTGCTTCCCGCTTCCATGGCATTCGTGGTCTTCCCGATCATCGTGCTCATCGGCGGAGTCTTCGCAGCCCTGATCAGTATCCTCGTATCAATCCCTTCATTCAAAACCCGTGACGACTACCTTGCCATTATCACCATCGCGGTGAACTACATGGTCATCTCGGCCATCGAGAACATGGACTTCATCGGTGGCTCCCGCGGATTTCAGGGCATGAAGGATACCGTCTGGGCCATGAAGGACACCCTCAACGGCCCGTGGATGCTCTTTTGGGTCATCCTGTTCACGGCCTTCACCATCTGGGTCATCCGCCGCTTCATCACCTCCACCTACGGCAAAGGCGTCAACGCCATCTGCCAGGATGAGGTCGCGGCCGAAATCATGTCGGTCAACACCAACAAGATCAAAACGATCAACTTCATGATCTCTGCCGGTCTCGCCGGATGCGCGGGCGGCCTGTTCGCCCACATCGTCGGCTACGTCAACCCGC
The DNA here is from genome assembly GCF_963664965.1 of uncultured Pseudodesulfovibrio sp. Classification (NCBI taxonomy): domain Bacteria; kingdom Pseudomonadati; phylum Thermodesulfobacteriota; class Desulfovibrionia; order Desulfovibrionales; family Desulfovibrionaceae; genus Pseudodesulfovibrio; species uncultured Pseudodesulfovibrio sp. Next base: position 3,795,579 of record NZ_OY761823.1, read on the forward strand.
AGTCGTTCAACATCCTCAAGTCTACCGAGGCCATGGTCATGGTCTACCTCGGCGGCATGGGATCGCTCTCCGGCGCTGTCATTTCGGCAGTGGTCTTCACCGGCCTGCTGGAAGTGCTCCGCTCACAGGCGATCATGGATGTACTGCTGGCCCCGGCCACTTTCGTATTCCCGGATTGGGAACCATCGGCAGGCGTCATCAAGTGGGTCATGATCCCCCTGCTCCTCGTCCTGATCATGCAGTTCAGGCCAGAGGGCATTCTTGGCAACAAAGAGCTTTCGGACGTATTCCCGAAACTCAAAAAATACTACACGTTCAAGTAGGAGCCAGCCATGTCTTTACTTACAATCGACGGACTCACACAGAGGTTCGGCGGGCTCCAGGCTGTTTCCGAATTCAGTGTTGAAATGAAAGGCGGCGAGCTCATGGGCCTTATCGGTCCCAACGGAGCCGGTAAAACCACCATCTTCAACCTGATCTCCGGATTCTACCAGCCCACCGAAGGCACCATTACAATGGCCGGGACACCGACTGCCGGACTCAAACCTCATCAGGTAACGTCACTCGGCATCGCACGGACCTTCCAGAACATCCGCCTCTGGCACGACATGACCGTGCTGGACAACATCCGCATCGCCCAGCACTACCGCATGGGCTATTCAGTCTGGGATTCCGTCATCCGCGGCAAGAAGTACCGCGAACGCGAACAGCGCATCCGCGAAATAGCCGAAGAACTGCTCGAGGCAATGAGCCTGACCGAATACGCGCAGGAGTTCCCGAAGAACCTGCCGTACGGCTTACAGCGGCGCGTCGAAATCGCCCGCGCCATGTCCATCAGGCCAAAACTGCTGTTACTCGACGAGCCGGCAGCAGGCCTGAACTCGGCAGACGTGGAAGATCTCATCAAGCTGGTCCGGTGGATTCACGACAACTTCGACATCACGATCTTCATGATCGAACACCAGATGAAGGTTGTCACCAGCCTGTGCCAGTGGATCAAAGTCATCGACTTCGGTGCGACAATCGCCGAAGGCACCCCGGAAGATATTCAGAGCAACCCGGCCGTCATCAAGGCCTATCTTGGAGACGACACCATATGAGTACTCCACTTATCGAAATCGAGAACCTGTACGTAAAATACGGGAACATTGAAGCCCTGCACGGCATCAACTTCACCGTGGGAGAAGGCGAAATCGTCACGCTCATCGGAGCCAACGGTGCAGGCAAGTCAACCACACTCATGTCCATCGCGCAGCTTCCGCCGCCGGAAGCTCCCAAGATCACGCAGGGAGACATTCGATTCAAGGGCCAGTCCATCATGGGCATGGCACCGGACAAAATCGTCTCGGACCTGCACATCGCGTTGGTCCCGGAAGGCCGCCACATTTTCGGCAACCTGACGGTTGAGGAAAACCTCAAGCTGGCAACGTACGCACGCAAGGATTCCATGGAAGACATCAAACGCGACTACAATCGCGTGTACTCCCTGTTTCCCCGTCTCGACGAACGCAAGAAACAGCGCTCGGAATCCCTTTCAGGTGGCGAGCAGCAGATGCTGGCCGTGGGCCGCGCCCTCATGTCGGCCTGTAAGGTCGTCATGCTCGACGAACCGTCCATGGGACTCGCCCCGCTGCTGATGTACGACATGTTCCGCGCCCTCAAGGAACTCAACGAGGAAGGCATGACCATCCTGCTTATCGAGCAGAACGCCAACCTCGCCCTCAAGTTCGCCCATCGCGGCTATGTCATCGACACCGGCGAAATCGTGGCCGAAGGACCGTCTGACAAGCTGATGGAAGACCCGGAAGTCAAAAAAGCGTATCTGGGCGGCTAATACACATATCCGGCACAGCAAAAAAAGGGCTGTCCAAATGGACAGCCCTTTTTCTATTTATCTTCTCGAAAAACTAGTCTTCGATCACATATGCCTTGTTGATGAACACCGGCTCGACCGGGACGTCATCGTGAAAACCGTTGCGGCCGGTGGCCACACCCTTGATCTCGTCAACGATGTCGGTTCCTTCGACGACCTTGCCGAACACAGCGTAGCCCCAACCCTGCGGAGTCTCACTGGAGAAGTTCAGGAAGCCGTTGTCCTTCACATTGATGAAGAACTGGGAGGAAGCGGAATGCGGGTCCATGGTGCGAGCCATAGCAAGGGTGTAACAATCATTTTTCAGACCGTTGTTCGCCTCGTTCTCGATGGGCGCACGAGTGGCTTTTTCCTTCATGTTCTCATCCATGCCGCCACCCTGGACCATAAATCCGTTAATGACGCGGTGGAAAATCAAGCCGTCATAAAAACCGTCTTCAACATACTGCTGAAAGTTCGCAGCGGACTTGGGGGCCTTGTCGAAATCAAGTTCTATGACAAGATCACCCATGCTGGTTTCCATTTTAATCATGTTATTACTCCTTTAAACCGGGATACCGGCGTGATGTCGTATAAAGATGTCCCTGATGTACCAGAGAGGGCTTCACGAGGCAAATTTCGGGAAAAACGTGTCCCAAAACACTCAAGGCTATTCCGGCAAAGCATCAATGTTACCCCGCACAGTCGATGTGGCATTTCCAGAATCGCTCTTTGCCGTCGCATTATCAGAAACGGCATTATCAAGCTCTTCAAGTCGAGCAAGCGGGTTCACCGAACTCATTTCATCCTCTGGGGCGACAGACAACGGTGACCCCAGTTTCATGACATTCTTTTCGACAACGAGTTCTGCGTGCGTCTTGACGATAGCCGCCTGTTGCGCCGCATAGGGATTTTCCGGCTGGAAATGGACTGGTGCCGGTTTATCGACAAAAGCCGTAAGCAGGTAAGCCAGAGCAAGGCCTGCCAAAATAGGCTTGGCGATCCGAACAACCGTCCCGAGGCGACCGGCGGCCATACATTACCCCTTGAGGACCTGTGCAATGGTTTCCTGATCTTCAGCCTTGAGATACGGATGCATGGGCAGACTGAAAATCCTGCTGGCGACATCCTCACAAACCGGGAAGCTCCCTTCGGAATATCCCAAATTGGCAAATGCTTTCTGAAGATGAAGCGGTTTGGGGTAGTAAATGACAGACGGAATATCTGCGGCTTTCAGTTTACCCATCAATTCTTCACGATGCTCTGCATCTCTGGCAAGCAGCGAATACTGAGCCCAAACAGAAGTATTGCCTTCGGCAACAACGGGAACTGTAAGGTCTGCGATATCACCCAAAAGCTCATTATAGCGATCCGCGGCCTGCTGGCGTTTTTCTATCTCGTCGGGGAAAACTTCAAACTTGGCAAGCAGAACAGCCGCCTGCATGGAGTCCAGCCGCCCGTTGATTCCGAGACGTACATTTTCATATTTTTCCTCTCCCATTCCGTGCACACGTACGGAGACAAGGAGCTTATGCAATTCGTCATTCTGGGCGAACACCATGCCACCGTCACCATAGCAACCAAGCGGTTTGGCAGGGAAGAAAGAAGTACAGGCCATATCGCCGAATGAGCATACGGGTTTCCCCTTATACGTCGCTCCGAAGGACTGTGCAGCATCAACAATCAGGAACAGACCGTTGTTGTGAGCCAGAGGTTCAATGCGATCGTAATCCGCAGGCTGTCCAAACAGATCCACGGCAATGACCCCCTTGGGGGTCAGTTCAGATTGTCCATCCTTGATCTCCCTGATCTTACGGCGCAAGTCATCAGGATCAATATTGAACGTCACTGGATCTACATCGACAAAGACAGGAGTAGCCCCAAGTATGGCAATACTCTCCGCAGTGGCCATGAAAGTGAACGGCGTAGTGAAAACGGCATCACCCGGCCCGACTTCAAGAGCCATAAGCGCCATGATCAGGGCATCCGTACCGGAGGCACACCCTACGGCATGACGAACTGCGGAGAAGCTTGAAAGCCTGCTTTCCAATTCCCTGATTTCTGGCCCCATGACGTAGGCCCCATGCTCCAGAACACCATCAATGCCTTTTTTAACGGCATCTTCAACCTGTCGGTATTGTGCCTTCAAATCAATAAACGGAATACTCATATTGTGCTCACTTTTTAGTGTGATTGAATGACTTCATAAATCCTTGCAAACGGCAGTTTGTCAACGACCAGTCGAAAATACTTGCTGATCTCCGGATCACTCGGATCGCCTACCAGCAGTCGGGTCATCATGCTTCGATATCCGATTCGGTCCATAAGAACGCTTTGACGGCTAACCTTGTTGACAACAAGGTGCTGCTTTACCGGAAGCAAGCGGGCCGACATACTGTTCATGAAATAATCAGTGGTATCGGCCTTGTCCCAGTCAAGCACGGTGATATCCTTGACCAATCCACCGCCACCCTGCCGATTCATAACGGCACCACGCTGAAAATTGATACCGAGTTCTCCCGGTTCGTAGTTACTGACAGAAGACTCTATGGTCGAACCTGTTTCAAGATTCCAGTTACCGAAATAGGATATCCACTTGGAGATGCGAATATCTTTCCATGTAACAACAAAATATTGAGGAGCATGAGCAGAAAAGGAAGCTACATCGCCTTTCAATCCCTCAATCTCGGCCATAACCTCGGCCCCAGTGTGCTGAGACCACTCGGAAGCAATGTCATACCCCATCCCTCGCCTCCGTTTGTACTGGGAAGTCAATCGAATCATCTGATTGGCCTGCCGAGGGGAATCTGTACTCAGGACAAGCGCTGTCGGATACGCGTCTTTTCCACTATGCTGTCCGCCGTCTACAGTAGACTCAAGTCCGGCATAATATTGAGATGCATATCCCCAATCCCACCATGTCCAGATCATACTGTCTTTGGTTGCTTGTTTCTCAAGCTCAGCAAGGGCTTCAGCATGGGCCTTGGGTAAAACAGGCGTCAAAGGCAACGTCGAATACTGAAAATAACTGTATCCCAAAAGAAACAACCCCAGAACAATCTGCAAGGTAAATACAACCAGTCTCCTACGGACGAGTTTCTTCGCGACCAAATTCGCAGCCCAGTACAAACCGACACTCAGGAAAACCATCATGGCAGCACCGCCGAACATGGTAAATCGAGCACCAAGCTTTACACCTAAAAGATGCAGCGCAAGTAAAGGGACAAGAAAGACCGCAACAGGTCGAAAAAGGGCAATACATGCAAAAAAAATGATCGCCAAAGCCCCAAGCCAATATGTAAAAGCTCCTCGGCCGAAAATATCTGTGAGAGAGGTCAACTTAGCTTCAATGACACTCTGCATGATCGACGGATATACCACCCCGGCGGAGATTACCGAGTCTGCATGAACTTTGGCGGGATACAGATAGTATGAAATACTAGCAAAGGCCTTGGAAAGTGGCGCCTGAGCAATTTCAGACAGCCAGACGCAACAAAGAAGAAGGGCTATACACACAATCCGGTTTTCAAGAAAATCAAGCTTAAACCGATGCCCAGTTACAAGGGATACAGCTAGCACCACCGACAACAAAACATAAAAAATCTCAAGCCTGAAGGGAAGATCGGTCAGCCAAAAATAAGAACCGATATCGCCAAAAGAAGACCCCGGAAAAGCTGCCAGCAGAAAAACAGTCAAGCCATAGAAACCCAATACTTTTTCCCCACGTCTCCCGTTAACGGCCAGAACGAGCGCCGCAAGAAAAAAGATTCCGACACAAAGACTGACGGTATAATTATGCCACATACAGCCAAAACGGGTGAGCAAACCAAAAGCAAAAGGCTGCCAAAGGATATCATATGAAACAGTTGCCCGCTCATCGGATTCACCTGTAACCGTAAAAAACCATCCCCGTTTCAAGAAATGGGAGACCCAAAAAGCCAGCATCCAGGCGACCGCCATGGGTACCAGCAATGTGAACATATCCGTATCGAAATATCCGAGCCGCGACCGATAAAAGAATCCAGGAGTCAATGAGCCAACCAGCCCAGCAAAAATGCCTGCGTTGCGTCCGGCAAGCAGCCATCCCCACAGATAGCAGACAACACCTACCAGAGCGCCCATGAAAGCCGGAGCCCAGAATCCGATCGTTCCAAGCCCGATCCCTGTAAACCGATGAATCAGATCAGCGGCCTCAGCCAAGGGATAGCCCTTGAGAACACCAACACCCTTCGCCTTGGCGAGCCAGAAATAGGCATCATGCGTTGCAAGAATACGTTCCCCGTTCACCCACAGTTCAGGATGATCCCAGCGACCGGCAAAGCTTAATCTGAAAGCGAGAACTATTGCATAAATAAAAAAACTGTAAATGGCGATCCAACGCCAGTCCCGAGACCACGACGGCATTTCTCCGACGGCATCAAGCCCCTTCAAATAGACTCTTTTTACTGCTTCCATTGTATCGCTTTCCTATATTTCACTCATATAAATTAGCGTGTTCCGCTCAAGGCAGCGGCCTCGACAAACCTTTCTGCCCAACCGGGTACGGCCAATGCGTGAATATGGTTGTATCCCGCGAGCGTATTTTTATAAAGCAGGCCGTCGCGGCCATCTACAATACCCTTTCCGCGAACCATTTTCATCGATAAATCAAGGACCTTGCCCTTACTGTTAAGGCAGTTGGAGTAATGAAATTCATGACCGAAGACCGTTGTCCCCTTTGAGTAGAAAACGGAATCATCTTCAGCAACAGCCTCGGTATACCCGAGTCCCTGCGGACGCGGACAAAAATTCGTTCCAACGGGGAACACGCCTGCCATACTATGCTCGGTTTTTTCGTACTCCAAAAAGTCGCACAAAATCATGAAGCCGCCGCACTCTGCATAAATAGGCAAACCATTTTCTGCCATCGCCCGAATACCAGCAAGGACTGACCTGTTCTCGGCAATTCTCTCCGCGAAAACTTCAGGGAAACCGCCTCCAAGATACAGTCCATCGACTTCAGGCCACGGTTCATCAGAGAGGATGCTCAACCTGACCAGTTCGGCTCCGGCATGCTCCAAGGCTTCAAGATTCTCCGGATAGTAAAACCAGAGAGCCGCATCGTGAACATACCCAATGCGAACCTTTTTGGGGGCAGGCTTTCCGGGATACAGCGGTCCGGGAGTTGCGCCAAAATCCGGAGCCTGCTTCGCTATTTCTGTAATAGCATGAAGATCGAGCCATTCTTCCGCCATGTCAGCCAATGAGTTCAAGGCATCCTGCTCACCACCGCAAGCATCGTCGCCATACTCCTGATCGGACATGAGCCCCATATGTCGTTCGGGGATGGGATTTTTTGAAATTTTGGGAAGCATCCCTATCACAGGAACATCGGTATGCTCCTCGATGCTTTTCCTGAGGACCGAGCGATGCCGTTCCCCCGCTGTTCGGTTAAGAACGACACCCGCGAGATGAAGACCCGGTTCAAACATCGCGCAGCCCTGCACGATGGCCGCCACCGTGCGGGTCATCTTGGTGCAATCGATGGTCAAGATGACCGGTGCATCCAATTTGCGGGCAAGCTCTGCGGTTGAGCAGGAACCATGCTCATCCTTGCCGTCGAACAACCCTCGATTTCCCTCGATAAGACTCATGTCCGCGCCCTTTGACTTGTGCCAAAATATGGAACGGATCACGTCATCAGTATGGAAAAAGGGATCAAGATTGGAACAGGGACGGCCAGCAGCGAGTCCGAGCCATTTGGCATCAATGTAGTCCGGCCCCTTTTTGAAAGGAGCGACGTGAAGCCCTCCCCGGCTGAAAGCACGGGCAAGAGCAAGGGAAACTATTGTTTTTCCTGTACCGCCGGAAAGGCCCGCAAGGATGAATCTGGGAATTGCGTTCTGCACTGAACTGCCGAGTTACTGGAGTGATAAATTGCGAAAAGCCTTGCTCGCCAAAAAATGACGGGCAAGGCCTTATAATCCGATCAGACCAAAGACCTAGTCTTCGCCCTCGGAGTGAGCCTGCTTGCCAGCGCCAGCAAGGCCGTACATGGTGGTGGAACCGGAGGACCAGAACACCAATTTTTCTTCCTGAATAAGTGCGGTCAGGATTTTCTTGACTGCACGGCTCTTCTCTTCCGGGAAAAGCTTGGTGAAGTCGTTGAAATAGAATTTGGATTTGTTCTTGGACTTCGACTCGCAAAAAGCAAGAATTTCAGCCTTTGCGGCTTCAATGTCGAGTGCCATGATGGACTCCTTAGTTTAAGAACGGGGTATGGCCGAAGCCATACCCCGACAGTATTTTATCTTACCACTTGAACTGAGTGGTCTGACGCCAGGTGTAGTAAGCCGGATCGCGGAAGTCATCAATCAGGTGAGAGGTGAATTCCAGGTCGCATTTCTCGAAGAAACGTTCCCAACCGATACGGTTGGCCCAGTCACCCAGACGCTCGTACTTGTTAGCATCGGCAGCGTAGGTGTCGAGGATCTTCTTGATGACCTTGGTCATGGTCGGCCACAGGGGCGGCTCGTTCGGGACGAAGGGCACGACGACCTTGGAGAAGGCCGGCTTGGTGATACGGTTGGAGATCTTACCGCCAACCATGATGGCGATACCATCGCCTTCACCGTCGGACAGGGGCAGGGAGGGGCACATGGTGTAGCAGTTACCACAGAACATGCAGCGCTCTTCCTTAATGGCGACGGTCTTGTAGGTCTTGCCATCGAGCTCGACCTTGGACGGGCGAACAGCACCGGTCGGGCATGCAGCAACGGCCAGCGGGATTTCGCACAGGTTGTCCAGGTATTCGTGGTCGATGATGGGCGGCTTGCGGTGGATACCGAGGATAGCGATATCGGAGCAGTGAACCGCGCCACACATGTTGAGGCAGCAAGCCATGGAGATGCGAACCGGAGCGGGCAGCTTCATGTCTTTGAAGTCATCGAAAACGGCATCCATGGTAGCCTTGACGGTACCGGAAGCGTCAGTTGCCGGGGTGTGGCAGTGGACCCAACCCTGAGTGTGAACGATGTTGGTCACACCAGCGCCGGTACCGCCGACCGGGAACTTGTAGGAACCACCGTCAAACTTCTGCTCATTCAGGAACTTCTTGAGAGCCTGAGCTTCTTCAAGAGTTTCAACGATGAACTCGATGTTGTTACGGGTGGTGAAACGCAGGAAACCGCCGCAGAACTTGTCAGCGATGTCGCAGATCTCACGAATGTGAGTAACGGTCATCAGACGGGCGCCACCGCAACGGACGGTGAAGGCCTTGTCGCCGGAAAGGGCGGTGTGGCACAGCAGACCCGGCTCGAGGATCTCGTGGTAGTCCCATTTGCCGAAGTTCTTTTTGATGACCGGCGGCAGGTACTCGCCGAAGTGACGAGGACCGATGTCGGAAATCCGACCTTCCATCGGTTTGTCGGGATTGTATCCGGAAGAAATGAAAGCCATGTTGTTTTCCTCCAATCTTTAGCGCTGGTGGCGTTTACGGAAATCGTTGATGTCGCGTTCCCAACCACCTTCAACGTCTTCCGCTTTCCAGAAGATGTAGGGGTTGTGGCGGGGTTCCTGAACGTGGCGGGGATCAGCATCGATGCCGGCAGCTTCGGCCAGAGCAGCGAAACCGAGACGCTTCATGGTCTCACCGATACGCTCACGGTTCTTACCTTCGTCCATCCACCAATCCCAGACATTCTCAATGATGTCCTTGATGGCCTGGTAGTCGTCGTCCTTGTTGACTTCGATGAAAGGCACGAGCAGGGAACCCATCTGGGGACCGTCGAGGATCGGGGCCTTTGCACCACAGAGGATGGAACAGCCGCGTTCGTCACCGATCTTCAGAGCCTGAGGCATGGTGTTGATGCAGTGCATGCAACGGACACATTCCTTGTGGTCCATGATCAGCTTGCCACCTTCGTAGCTCAGGCACTGGCTCGGGCAGAGGTCGACAACTTCTTTCTGGATGTCGAATGCACCCCAGTCGCGACCGGCGTGGGCGCCTGCGTTCGGGGCGATCTCGCCACCAACGTAAGCAGCAACCTTTTCCTGATCGATTTTGATCGGGTCTTTCCAGGTACCGAGGAAAGAAAGGTCGGAACGAGCGATAGCAGCGACACAACCGTTCGGGCAGCCATCGAACTTGAATTTGAACTTGTAGGGGAATGCCGGACGATGCAGTTCATCCTGGTATTCCATGGTCAGGTTGTAACACAGTTCCTGAGTGTCGTAACAGGCGTACTCACAGCGAGACATACCCATGCAGGTAGCGGGGGTACGCAGGTTGGAGCCGGAACCACCGAGGTCGATGTCCAGATCGTGAGTCAGTTCCCAGAAGATTTCCTCAAGCTGAGGAGTCGAGGTACCGAGGAAAACGATGTCGCCGGTTGCGCCGTGCATGTTGGTCAGACCGGAACCGCGGAGGTCCCAGATGTCCATCAGGTCGCGAAGCAGCTTGGTGCTGTACCACTTACCGTTGGGCTGAGCCACGCGGATGGTGTGGAAGTGAGCAACGCCGGGGAACATCTCGGGCTGGTCACAGTAACGGCCGATAACGCCGCCGCCGTAACCGAAAACGCCAACGATGCCGCCGTGCTTCCAGTGAGTCTCACCATCGGTGTAAGACATTTCAAGAACACCGAGCAGATCTTCAGGGCAGTCCACTGCGACCTGGTAGTCAAGACCTTTTTCATTCTTGGCTCGGTTTGCTGCCTCCTGTTTGATGTCGGATACGAAGCTGGGCCACGGGCCGCTTTCCAGCTGATCCAACAGAGGAGTTTTGTGTTTCGCCATTCCCTTAACCTCCATTGTTTGATTAAGATGTTGCCATCAACCATTCTAATCCGGGCCAACTTACAGAATCGAATTCGTCCAGAGCCCGGATACCTTTGCTTACATTACGCAAAAAGCGTTGAACCGCGACGCATGCGCCGTTATTCACAAGGTATGCAGGGTTGCCAATGTAATGGACTCACCCGTTTAATGTCAACCGGTAATTGCCCAAAAAGCATTGTCAATCCTTTAATAACGGGACCGCTCCCGTCCTGCCGCCACACCTATTTTGAAGACTCGGACTTGCCTTTGCAGGCCATGCAGAGTATCGGTGCTTGGCAACAGGTTATAAGCCGTATCAACGGTTACCTCAAAAGGTTTTCAGGAGCAACAGAAACTTGCATAATTCAGATGACAAAACACCCCGCTGCAAGGGCTGCGGAATCTGCTGTCGAAATGGCGGTCCGGCCATTCATATAAAGGACATGCCACTCATCGAAGACGGCACGCTTCCGCTCTCCGATATTGTAACCCTCCGCCCCGGCGAACGCGTTTACGATCAACCGGCTCAAAGCATGATGATGCTCGACTCCGAAATTCTCAAGATAAAAGGGAGAGATGGGACCTGGACCTGCATGTACTACAGCCCGGAAGGCAGTGCCTGCGGCATCTATGAATCTCGTCCGGAAGAGTGCCGGCTGCTTTTCTGCCGGGATATCGAACCACTGGCCGCCATGTACGAGAAGGACCGCTTGACCCGCAAGGACGTTCTCCCGGAGGGACACCCCCTGCTCCAGCTCATCGCCGAACACGATGAGAAATGTGCCCCTGTCAGAATGGAGGAAACCGCGAAAGCGGCCCGCGAAGGAAACGCCGAGGCAGGCGAAACGCTTCGCGAGATGGTGCTCTTTGACATGGAGATGCGCCGACTGGTACCCGAAAAAACCGGCATGCCCGCCGACATGAATGATTTCCTGTTCGGCAGACCCCTACGGGTTCTGCTACGCACCATGAATATAAATGTATATGAAGTGGGCGAGTCCATCCGATTCGGATTCGCTCAGGGAGAATAAGATGAAAGACGAACGCGGCCACTACTACACCCCGTCCCTTCAGCACCCGGAAGTACGCATGTACGTGCGTGATAACGAAGGCTCTGTCGAATTCCGCCTGTACAACCCCGGCGAACCCATGATCTGGGAAAAGCACCAGTGGATCCCCTACGACGCCATCAAGCAGGCTGCCGACATGTACAAGGAACGCAACACGGACCGGAATCCGCTTGCATTGTATGATCTCGATATTGCGAAGAAGTTGTTGGGAGAAGGGTAACTCTATCCTCTTCCCCCTCAAAAAAATGCTGACACTCGTAAGAGGTCGGCATTTTTTTTCAGCCCATTAAAAAACGCCTTGAATAAGAGCTCTGGAGCCCAGCCCATGAGTCCGGACACTCCCATGGCCGTCACGTTTAAACTTGAGATGCAGCCTCTATTGTGCATAATATCTTATGAACTTTAGCTGCCTCCCCACGGTCAACCTTCTTGAACGGGATTTCCCACAGAAATTTTAAACCAAACAAAAATCATACAGTCTTTTTCTCAGCCAGCATCCAAGCCAACGTGCCATGCATCATCTGCCACCACGCAAAAAAGGCACAAAAAATAATTGTTTTCAAAAAAGAAGAAAGACTGAAAAGAAATTCTTCATCCCCGCCCCTCACTACTGACTTTCAAAACCCACCGTTCTGTTGCGGCAATCAAGCTCTCTGGACTAAATTTTTCCACAATTCGCTCTCGACAACGCCTACCAAGAGTTTCATCCCGGTCGACCCTGTCGAGCATCACGCCCATACCTTCCGCCAAAAAGGCAGGAACCTCCGGCTTGACGACCAATCCAGTCTCTCCCACTATCCGGGCGGAATCCCCTACGTCCGTAACAAGGCAGGGGGTTCCGCAAGCCATGGCCTCGCCCACCACATTGGAAAAACCTTCCCCAAACCGGGAAGCAGAAACCAGAACATCAATACCACTATAAACCGAAGCCATATCTCGCCGCAGCCCCAGCCAATGAACACGCCCCTTAAGGCCGGCCAACTTCTCGGACAAGCTCACCATGGCCCTGCCGTAACTGGTATCCACCTTGCCCACACAGACAAACTGAGCATCTTTACCGGTAGCAAGAAATTCCGAGGCGGCCTGTAAAAAAATGTCATGCCCCTTCATGGGGTCAACGCGACCGATTAACCCAAAAACAGGAGTCCCGACATCCACACCTATTTCTTTTCTAAATGCCTCTCCTCGAACAGATGACCCCTTGTAGACACCATGGTCTATTCCATTGGGAACGACCTTCAGCTTGTCCGAAGGAAACCCGACAGAAACAGCGTGTTCCATGCCACTGTAAGAATTGACAATAATACAATCTGCGAAACGAGAAAGCGCTTTTTCTGCATAAAACGACACTCTGGAACCGAAATCGTAAGCGTCCAAATCCATGTTGGAAGCTCTGATTCCCCATACGGTCAAAAGAGGGCCTACAAACGGTCTGCACACTGCGGTCAAAATATTCCCCAATCCCATATAGCCGTGAACAACGTCTGGCGACACTTTTCGTACATACTGAATAAACCTAAATAAAAACGAAAAATCCCAACGTCCCTTCTTGTCAAAACCAATCAGCGACACGCCATCCAGTGCACTTTCCAACGCACCGCCTGGATAGCACACGGCTATAGACACATCATGCCCCCTGCTTGCCAAGCCATTGGCCAGAAGCACCAGTTGGGTCTCAGCTCCGCCGGGCTGCAACCCTCTTATCACAAATAGTATTTTCATATTTCCTACAAATCCGTCATCGCCAACAGACAACCTTAAAACGCTCATTGCTCCATTCATCAACTGACACGTTCAACTTTCGAAGACTACGCCATATAACATTAAGAATCTAATAACCTCACGCCAACGCCCCAAGCAAGTGATAATGTAAAAACCTACACGGCAGGAAAACAAAAAAGCCTTGAAAATGAAACAAACTTGTACCGTTTTTCATTGACTTATTGTTCATTTTTTTTGTAAATAAAATGCATGTTGACCGAATTATTCACATCAAAGACCAGAATCAAGCTTCTCTTGAAGCTGTTTCTCAACCCGCATGTTTCCTGTTATTTAAGAGAATTATCAAAAGAATTCTCAGCCTCCCCCAACGCCATCAAGGGAGAGTTGGACAGTTTGACAAATGCAGGCTACTTGTCCCGCAAACAAAATGGACGCTCAATTTTCTTCCAAGCCAACAAGGACCACCCTTTTTTTCCGGAAATCCACTCCATTGTCCGAAAGACATTAGGCATTGACCAGCTACTCGATGACATTATCGAATCCCTTGGAGAAATTGATGCAGCCTACATCCTTGACGACTACGCTCTAGGCAAAGACTCTGGCATCATTGACCTTTTGCTTGTCGGCAACATCAAACAAAACAGACTGGAAAACTTAAAAAGCATCACGGAAAAAAAGATCAGCAGAATCATACGCACCATCACTGTCACTGCAGATGGGTTCGACGCTTCGGAAAAAGTTCTCCTGAGTCGCCCACACTGGAAAGTCATATAGGATAAATATAGATGTCTCAAACAAACATAGCAGTCATAGGTTCGGGATACTGGGGAAAAAACCTTGTACGTAATTTTTCCCAACTCAATGCGCTTCACACTATTTGCGACAGCAATGAACAGCTTCTGGAACACCTCAAAAAACAACACCCGGAAGCCAGAACCTGCTTGGCGTTCAATGAAATTCTCAGCAATGACGAAATCTCCGGCATAGCGATAGCCACTCCCGCAGAAACACACCACGCCTTGGCCAAGGAAGCGCTGCTTGCCGGGAAAAACGTCTTTGTAGAAAAGCCGCTAACCCTCGAAGAATCCTCTGCCAAGGAGCTTATTGCACTGGCAGAGAAGCACAATCGAACTCTTATGGTCGGCCACCTGCTACATTATCACCCGGTATTTATCGCCTTAAAAGCCATGGCAAAAAGCGGCGAACTGGGGCGTATCAATTACATTTACTCCAACAGGCTCAATCTCGGGAAAATCCGCCGCGAGGAAAACATACTGTGGTCATTCGCTCCTCACGACATTTCCATGATTCTATCGCTTGCCCAAGAAATGCCAATATCCGTCACCGCCACAGGTGGGAATTACCTGCACAAGGAAATTGCCGACGTCACCACGACACACCTCGAATTTCCATCCGGCATGCAGGCTCACATCTTTGTATCCTGGCTCCACCCTTTCAAAGAACAAAAACTGGTGGTGGTTGGCGACAAAAAAATGGCTGTTTTTGACGACACCAAACCCTGGAACGAAAAGCTGCTCCTGTATCCACACCAAATCCATTGGGAAGGGAATGTCCCCGTCCCTGAAAAAGCAAACGCCGAACGAGTGAACATCCCGGAGGCAGAACCACTCAAAGCCGAATGCCAACACTTTCTGGACTGCATAACCAATGAAAATCCTCCTCTGACCGACGGAAAGGAAGGTTTGCGAGTACTGAAAGTCCTCAAGGAAGCTCAATTGTCAATGGACAACCACGGCAAAAAAGTCAGTACCGCCACTTCGGCCCCGAACGCATTTGTCCACGAAAGCGCAGTCATCGACGAAAACACCACGATCGGCGACGGCTCTGCTGTTTGGCACTTCTCACATATATTGAAAGACTCGACCCTCGGCAAAAATTGCAAAATCGGACAAAATGTGACCATTGGCCCCGAAGTGTCCATAGGCAACAACTGCAAAATCCAAAACAACGTTTCCGTATATAAAGGCGTGACCTTGGAAGAGGACGTCTTTTGTGGACCGTCAATGGTCTTCACCAATGTATACAACCCGCGGTGCCACATTCCACGCATGTCGGAACTCAGCGAAACACTGGTAAAAAGGGGCGCGACGTTAGGAGCGAATTCCACGATAGTCTGCGGCAACACCATTGGGAGCTACGCCTTTGTCGGGGCTGGTTCCGTGGTCACCAAAGATGTACCTGACTACGCTTTGGTTGTCGGCAACCCGGCCAGACAAATTGGTTGGATGTGCAGTTGCGGAATCAAGCTGCAGGCGGATTTAACATGCCCAAGCTGTAATGCGGGCTACAACAAAACCGCCCTGGGGTTAAAACCAGCGTAACCATGAAACGGTGGTACGTAGTCAACACCAAGCTACGGCAAGAGGGCAACGCCGAAGCCCAATTGCAGAACCAGGGTTTCACCGCCTGGCTGCCGAGCTTTCGCAAAACCCGATCCCATGCCCGCCGCGTGGACACGGTCAAAGCGCCGTTGTTCACTGGCTATCTCTTCGTGGAACTGGACCTCAGCAAAGATTCGTGGTCCGCGGTCAACGGCACCTGGGGCGTCAAGCACCTCTTGAGCCAGAACGGAAAACCGGTCCCACTGCCTGAAGGGTTCGTGGAAGACCTCAAAAGTCGCACCGATGATGACGGTACGATCATCCTCGCGGAACCCACCATGAAGCCGGGCCAAAAGTTTCGCATCATGGACGGACCGTTCGAGGACTGCATCGGTACCCTTCAACACCTGTCCGGCAAAGACCGGGTGGCAATCCTGCTGAACATTTTCAACAAACCTGTTGTGACCACCGCCCCTAGGCATATGGTCATGGCAATATAAACAAGGAGCCCCAGGGCACACTCCGGCAGCTCCTACAAATCGGACTGTTCCACATGAACGGGTGAAAAGTGATTCACCCGAATGGCGGAAGCGTGTCAAAAAACAATAAATTCATGCGAATACTCCTGACCACCCAACGTCCCGATGCTGTTTCCAGCAAGATAAACATCCCCAACTTCTTGCGCATCAATGATATAAAAGGCGTCAGTATCGACCTCGGCGGAACAGAGTACGCAGAGTACGACTTCATCCTGTTCATGGGCTATGATCCGCGAATTGCGGAAGCCAGAGCAGTCAACCCCTCAGCAAAAATCGGCATCATCGATCCTCGCCCCGGAAACCGGGAGGTGGTCAACGGCGCGGACTTCATCATAGCTAACGGCCCGGAGATGCGCGATTTTTTTGCCGATCAGTTCGCCAACATTTTCCTCTACCCGATCTACACGGAGGTCCCTGCCCATACGCGGCAGCACAAGGCGGGACCGATTCGCATAGGCTACCACGGCAACAAGGTGAACCTGCAACTGATCGCCCCGCACATCAGCGGCGTTCTCAATATACTGGGGGGGGAACACGAAATTGAACTCGCGATTTTTTACAACAAGGAGATGCTTGGTCCCTTGGACTTCCCTGTCTGCGACATCAACCGGGTCAAACTCACGACCATTCAATTCCGGGAAGCAGAGCTGGCCAATTTTGCAAGGACAGTGGACATCGGCATCGTGCCCAACATTATCCCGACAGCACCTCTGCCGTTCGACAACAATCAGCCCCGGCTGTACAATGAACATCCCTCCGATTATCTGACACGCTACAAAGCCACAGCCAATGCGGGACGAATATTCCTGTTTGCTCAAAACGCTATTCCGGTCATAGCTGGCCCCACTCCTTCCGCGGCTCAACTCATCACGGACGGGGAAAGCGGCTTTCTGCCCGCAACCCCAGGTGGGTGGTACAATGCACTTAACGCCCTAATCCAGTCTCCCGAACTGCGCCAAACAATGGGCGGTAATCTACAGCGCAAGGTGGCAGACGAATTCGCCATCGATATCCTAAACAAACGCCTTGTTGAACAATTCAAGAATTATAAAGACAAAACCGCCTTCCGGGATAAAGCTTCGGGCATGCAGCCCGCACTGAAACCGCCATTGACTCAGGCTCCTTCCAAGGCACAACGGTTTTTCAACACACTCAAACGGTTCGGCTCGTCCCGACTGAACAAATAATCAAGGAACACACGCCATGCGCAAGATTCTTGGTATCCGATACGGCCACGACGCCGCAGCCAGCCTCGTAATTGACGGCAAAATCATCGTTGATGTTGCCGAAGAAAGGTTCACCCGCCTCAAGCACGACGGCAGTTTTCCCTTGAACGCCATCCGTTTCTGTCTGGAGTATGCCGGCATCACCACACTTGATCTCGACGCGCTGGCCATTCCGGCACGCAACATGTCCGATGAATTCGGCCTGCACTTTTCCCATCCCGCCATGGATATCTGTCCGCCGCCGGCTGAGCCTCAAGGCTTCCAAGCGAAGCTGAAGGCCCGCCTGTGTGGCGCTCCCGCCCGCAAAAAGCTTCGTCTGCCGCTGTACATGCAGCCTATGCAGCTCTCCGAACACTGCCAGATCATCAACTATCACCACCACAAATGCCATGCCGCCAGCGCCTACTACACGTCCGGCATGAAGCAGGAGAAAGTATTAGTGGCTGTACTGGATGGCAGGGGCGATGGCGAGTCCACCTCATTCTGGGAAGGCCGGGACAATGGCTTGACCAAGCTGAAATCATGGGGTGCGGAAGCCTCTCTGGGCTGGTTTTTTTCCGCTGCCACCGAAGCGCTCGGCTGGCGACACGGCGGCAACGAGTGGAAAACCATGGGGCTGGCTCCATACGGCACCCCTCATCCCGGAGCCCTGGACGGCCTGCATCCGGTGTTCAAGGATGGCGAACTTGTCACGCCGTACCCGTTCCAGAAAATATATCGTCTGCCCGAACGTGGCGTAAACCACTACCATATGCCGGATGCAGCCAAGCTCTCTCCGATTCTGGAAAAACTTGGCAGGGAAGATTTCGCTGCCGAGGCTCAGCGGGTGTTGGAAGAGCAAGCGCTAAAAGCCGTAATTCCGTGGTTGTCCAAGGTCGGAACCCGCAAGATGTGCTGTGCAGGCGGCCTGTTCCAAAGCGTCAAGCTCAACCAGCGCGTATGGGAGACCGGCGCGCTTGATGAGCAATGGATTTTCCCCAACCCAGGTGACGCCGGTCTGGCTTCAGGCGCGGCCCTGCTCGCCTATTACGAAGCCAATCCCAAGGCGCCCAACGAACGCCAACAGGACATGTATCTCGGCCCGGAATTCACGGACAAGGAAATCGAAGATATCCTCAACGAACGCAAACTGACCTACACAAAATATGCGGACGCCATCCCCAAGGTGGCGGAATACCTGGCCGACAATAAAATCATCGGCTGGTTTCAGGGGCGGATGGAATCCGGTCAACGCGCCTTGGGCAACCGGTCCATCCTGATGAGTCCCCTCAGGGCGCAGAACAAAGACATCATCAACGCGGCAGTTAAGTTCCGCGAACCGTTCCGCCCCTTCTGCCCGTCCATTATGGAAGAAAAACGAGAAGACTACATCGCCAATGGCCGCGACGAACGCTACATGATCACGTCTTTCGATGTGACCGAGGAAAAACGGGAAGCGATCCCGGCCGTAGTTCACGTGGACGGCACGTTGCGCCCCCAGACGGTGGTCAAATCCATCAACCCTCGTTATCACGCCCTGATCAAAGCGTTCGGAGACACTACTGGTGAATATGTACTCCTCAACACAAGTTTTAATGTGCGTGGCGAGCCCATTGTCTGCACCCCACGTGAAGCGATCCGCTGCTTCTATGACAACGGCCTGGATGTGCTGGTCTTAGGCGACTACATGATCACCAAGGCGTAACCCTGTTCAACACAAAAATCATGATCAATATCCTTTTCGTCGCGCACAGCAATGCCGCCATTGGCGGTGCGCCCAAAAGTCTGACCCATTTGGTCAAAAATATACCTACCGACCAATGCGATTGCACCATTGCCTGTCACACTCAGGAGGTGGCCGATCGGTTGGGGACGTCAGGAGCGAAAACTGTGGTATGGGGGAGGCAGCCCACCTTTTACGGAAAAATAGCCATCGGCTGGAGCCCGATCAATTCGTTCTCCCTGGTTTGGCGACTGGTGAAGGAATGTGCATGCCTGCCGCTGACCATACTCAAACAGATTAGGCGAATGAAGGAATTGTCTCCAGACATCGTCCATCTGAACAGTTCGGTACTCTTCCACTCGGCGATCGCCGCCCGTTGGCTTGGCATTCCGGTCATCTGGCACATTCGGGAAAGCGGAGAAAGGAGCTTACGGCGAACTCTTTGCGGAAAACTCATCAACGCCTTGGCCTCCAGCATCATCTGCATCAGCGAAGCCGAGCGGACCACGCTTGGCCTCACAGATTCTCCCAAGGCTCATGTGGTATACAACCCGGTAGATTTTACCGCATTGGACCCAACGCGATTCGACAAAACAACCGAACGACGCAAGCTGGGAGTTGAAAACAACGACTTTCTTCTGCTGACACTCGGTGGGGCCAACCCTCGCAAAGGCGCGGCGGAAATACTTGAAGCAGCAGCCCTGCTCCCCGAAAACGTGAAGGTCGTTTTCGCTGGGCCACCGCTTCCCGACCAAGACAACCAAGCACAGGGCAGTTTCATGACACAACTCCGCGCATTGCAAAACGCCCTTTCCCCGCAACGGGTTATCTCGGTCGGCAACGTCACGGACGTGGCTCCGCTGCTTGCGGCATGCGACGTCCTCGTCTTCGCGGGCAAAACACCACATTTTCCCCGCCCTGTTTACGAAGCATGGGCCATGAAAAAACCGGTCATCGCCTTTGACACTCCCGGCATGGATGAAAACGTGGAGCACGGGGTAGACGGTTTGATGGCAACTCCGCACACAGGCAAGGGATTGGCTTCTGCAATATCCCGCCTAATTGACGATCCCGACCTCGCCTCCCCAATGGGGCAGGCTGGCCATGCCAAATCCCAAAGGCGAATGAACCCGATTACCGGCGCAAACACGGTTTTCCGCATTTACACTGATATCATCAAACAACAAAAAGAAACTCGAACAACGGCTTCATAAAAATGCCGCAACTCCATCAAAACACCATGAGTACAAAAACACACCGCAGCTTCAAGAATGGACGATTGGTATGGTACAGTAGCGCAGCCGGGCCGGATTTTTGGAAAAATCACTGGATTGATCATTTCAATGAATTCAAGCCCCATTACCCGGAATACGAAAAAGGGTTCCTCCACAAGCATGAAACGCTTTTCACTACCTGGCTGCCCAAGGACGGCAAGGTCGTCGAAGCCGGGTGCGGCCTTTCCCAGTACGTACTGGGGCTCAAGGCTCGTGGCTACGACGTGGAAGGGATTGACTTCGACCAAAACACCGTGGAAATGGTTCGCGAGTTGTTCCCGGACCTGCCCATATGGCAGGCGGATGCGCGCAATATGGATGTGCCCGACAACCACTACAGTGGATATATTTCCCTGGGCGTCATAGAACACCTCCCGGAAGGGCCGGACGCCTTTATCAAGGAAGCCTACCGCGTGCTCAAGCCCGGTGGCAGGGCCATCTTCACCGTGCCCTGGTTCAATCCTTTCCGGAAAATGAAGGCACGTTGCGGTGCCTATTCCAGAAAGGCGTCGCAAATCGAATTTTACCAGTACGCGTTCAGCAAAAAGGAGCTGCTGGAACGTATCGCAGGGCAAGGGTTTGCCATCCGGGATGTCAGCTCCACTTCTACCTTGAAAGGGCTCAGGGATGAGATGCCATTTGCCCGAAAGCTGCTCGCCCACGGTCATCTCGGACCTCGGCTGAACAGCCTGATCAATCGAGCCGACAACGCGTCCCCGATCATGGGGAGCACCTTTGGTCACATGATCGCGGTGGTGGCGGAAAAACCGGATGGCCCGCAGGCCGCACAGGCCATTCCCCGATCCAATTTCGACAAAGTCATGGACTGTGCTCGCAATGCAGTCTCCACCACCGTACATGCTCTGAACGCCGTAAAACAGCGTATCTGCCCCGTGCAGGAAGAGACTTCGGCCTCGCCGTTCGGAGACAGCCCCAGAGGGTCGAGGGAAGAATACCTCGCACTGCATGCCGAAGCCCGAAAGAATGAATTCCCGAGGATCGACAATCTGGAGCGCCGGTTCGGGGCCGCCATAGACCGGGAGTGGATGGAGCAGCTCGCCCTGCATACTCAGGTAGTTATCAAGAAGAGCAAGCTCAACTACCACCACGGACGCATCCTGTATTCCATCCTCAAAAACTACGTACAGGACAAGCCGGAAAAGGAAACCGTGGTGGTTCTGGAGACCGGCACGGCCCGTGGCTTTTCCGCCTTGTGCATGGCCCGGGCACTCGAAGACGGCAGCCAGAACGGTTACATTATCACCGTAGACAGTCTGCCGCACATGACCCCCATGTACTGGAATTGCATCGACGACCACAACGGACCGAACACCAGACAGGACCTACTGATGGGCAATGCAGACCTCCTGCCCAAGGTGACGTTCGTACAAGGACGGACCGATGAAGTACTGCCCACCCTTGGGATCAAACGCGTTCACATGGCCTTTCTGGATGCGGCGCACACCGAAGACGCCGTGCTGGAGGAGTATCGGTATGTCGAACCCAGGCAGGCCCCCGGTGACATCATCGTGTTCGACGATGTCACGCCCGAATTGTTCCCCGGCGTATGCAAAGCTGTCGAGGCCATCGAATCCGAAGGAAAATATGACGTAGAGCGAATTCAGGTCTCTGCTCAACGCGGTTATGCCGTGGCCCGACACCGTTAACAGCACCATTTCAAATCATAATGAATACCATAATGAACCCATCTCTTTCCGATACACACCTCATCCTTTTCATGACCTACGGCATGTCCCTGGCCGAATGGGATGCGTTGGGAATGTTTGACCGCGAACTAGCGGTATACAAAAAAGTCCTGCCCCACCTGAAGAAAATCACCATTGTCTCCTACGGCGGCAAGGAAGATGCCCAATACGCCAAACCGGGCGAGCCACTCTCGGTCATCTGCAACCGATTCGGCTTGCCCCTGCCGCTATACACGGCCTTTCTCACCAAGCTGCTGCCGTACACATGGAAATCGCCCTGCATCGTCAAAACCAATCAAATGCGGGGAGGGGACATTGCCCTGACCGCAGCCCGAAAGGCCAAGGCCGGATTCATTGCACGGTGTGGTTTCCTTCACTCAGTTCACGCCACGAACCGGAACGGAGCAGATTCCCCAGAGGCCCGTGCCGCTGTAGCCCTTGAAGAAATGGTCTTTCCCTCTGCTGACCTGTGCGTAGTTTCGTCCGAGCACATGCTCGAGACAGTACTAGAACGAGGTGCGGCAAAAGGAAAAACCACGGTTGTTCCGAACTATATCGTGGAGCCGTGGTTTCCCCAAGTCTCCATCGCCGAGACAGTGAAAAAAATATATTTCGCAGGTCGGTTCGAAAAACAAAAAAACATCATGAACATGCTCAAGGCGCTGAAGGGGTTGGACGCTGAAATCCACCTTATCGGCGAGGGGTCGCAACTGCCCGAAGCGCAGGACCTTGCCCGCGAGCTCGGACTCAACGCCCATTTCCAGCCCCGTATCCCGCACAAACAATTGATACAGGAACTGTCCAAGGCGGACATCTATCTCCAGCCGTCGCGGTACGAAGGACATCCCAAAACCATTCTGGAAGCCATGGCCCTCGGCCTTCCGGTCATTGCCGGCAATTCCGTGGGGATTGCCAATTTCATGGAACACGAAAAAACCGGCTACCTCTGTGAAATGAACGCCGACGCCATACGGGATGCGGTCGATACATTGATCGCTTCCCGAGACTTACGCGCCACATTGGGGAAAAACGCTAGAGAGTATGTTTTCGACAAAACAGGCCTGAACAACGTCAGCAAACTCGAGTTGCAGGCATACAAACGAGTACTCGGCATATAGGAATCCGCCATGTCACCGCTTATTTCCGTCCTACTTCCCGTATTCAATGGGCAGGCTCACATCCGGGATTCCATCCTCAGCGTCCGTAACCAGCACCTGATGGATTTCGAAATTATTGTCATCAATGATGGCTCTACCGATGACACGACTCAAATCATCGAATCCATTGCCAGGGAAGACTCTCGGATCCGAATACTCCACAACCCAAGGAATCTCGGACTGGCAGCCTCTTTAAATGCAGGACTCGCGGAAGCAAAAGGTAAATATATCGCCAGACAGGACGCTGATGATCTTTCCATGCCCAATCGCTTTGAGCACCAAATAGCCTACTTGGAAAGCCATCCAGAAATAGGCATGGTGAGCTGCGGTATGGAACTGTTTTATCCGGACAAGGCACAGCGGACCAAGTTCACCCCGGTCAGCCAATGGCACATGATCGTGTGGAATCTGGCCATCGGAATCAATCCTATAAACCATCCGGGCGTCATGGTTCAGACCTCGGTGCTCAATGATGCAGGCGGATACAACGAAGACTTTCCGGCAGCACAGGACTTCGAACTGTGGTCAAGACTCATTTTTCAAACAAAAATCCAGGCTCTTCCCGAGGCACTGATATACAAACGCGAGCACGAACAACAATTGTCCGAGATCTACCGATCACGGAAACCCGAATATTGGAAAAACATCGTCAACACTTTAGGAACCAAGCTACTGCAAAGAGAACTCCTGCCGGACGAATTAGACGCCCTGCTCGCATTTTCACGGGGTCACGGCAACAAAGACAAGCAATCGTTGGTCAAGGCTATTCCTGTTGCCATGGAACTGGCCGATGCTCTGGGCAACCATTTTTCACTCACCCCGGAGCAATGGAAAACCATTCGGACTGATATGGCAAATAGAGTCGCCGCATACCCGATCCCTCTCCGGGAACAGGCATTCAGCGGAAGACCACTACTTAAAGAGGCACTGCGCAGGGGCGCATACAGAATAAAGACCATCCTTCCCCAAACCGCCTCCAAGCAGTCCCGCCACTCGCTGTGGGACTTTGTTCGCAATGCATCCAGTTTCACCCCGATATGTGGTGACATTCCTCACTCAAAACCGGTCCGCTGGCTCTATATGGCAACCAACAGAATCAGCAACAATGCGACTCCGAAAATTCTCAAAGACCGCCACCTCCGGGTTGCCCGTTTTTCCCGGTCCCAATCCGCCACCCCACTGCCGCCCGTCGCCTTTACCACTGACTCGCCCAGCCGAATCGTCTGTGATCAATTTTGGCAGGCGCTGCCATGGGAATCCCTGCGCCGGGAACTCGGTGAAATACACGTCTTGGACATCGGCTGCGGCAATGGGAATTACAGTGAGAAGCTCCGCGCCGCTTCTGGGGAAACCATCCAATCCTACCATGGCGTGGACATTATTTCTTCCCCCAACTGGCAACGATTAAAGCAGAAAAAGAATACGCATTTCTCCAAGCTGACAGCAGGACTGGATCAAGCCATTCCTACCCGCGCCAACCTGATTATCTCGCAATCCGCGCTGGAACATATTCCCAATGACAAGAAGTACATGAAGGCCATACGGCAACACGCAGCCGCCACCAATAGCCCAGTCTTCCAAATACACCTCGTGCCTTCGGAAAGCTGCCTACAAACATATGAACTCCATGGCTACCGGCAATACACGCTTCGCAAGGCATCCAAACTCACGGCAATATTTCCCCCTGAAGACCAACGAGCCATCTACCTGCTGGGCGGCAACAACTGCAATGCGCTACACCATGAGGCTATAACCACTCCTTTGAGCAAAGGAGAGGCCGACAAGCGTTTGACCCATGTCGCCGAGTATTCAGAAAAGGTCAATGCAGCCATTGCATTGGATGAAAAGGACCTCGAAACCAATACGGAATTCCTGGCTATTGTCATACATTCCAACCCTCGGTCCGATGTCATCGACAACTGGACCGACCAGTGGATATCCCTCTGAGACTGCAAACACGGGTATAACAACACTACACGTTCCATGACGAAATCCGACACGACTCTTTCTATCCAGATAATAGGCAATGCCACAGACCCACACACTCGTGGGCGTGCCACGGCCGTTGCCAGACATGGCGCAAACGTCACCATCCTGTCGCAGGAGAAATACGGTTGTAATGAGATCAAGGAAAAAGTCATTACGGCCCCGTTACTCCCAGGCCCGTTCAGACGGCTACAGACCTTTCGCTTTGCCTTGCAATGGATCAGAGAATTACAGCAGGCTGATGTCACACACATCCATTATGCAAGAGAATTCGGTGCATGGATGAGCCTTATCGCAGGCACAACTCCTGTGGTTGTCAGCACCATGGGGGGGGACGTACTCAAGAAAGAACGTTGGCACGAAATGAACCCCTTTGAAGCGGCGCTGACAAAGCGGGTACTGACCTCTGCGGACCTCGTGACAGCCAAGTCCGACTTCCTTGCCAAGGCCGCCATGGACCTCGGCGTCAGGTCGGAATGCATCTACAAGACCGTCTGGGGCGTGGATACCTCGGTATTTCACCCCACATCCACCCCGATGGGCACTGTATGCGAACGATTCGGCCTACCGGAGCAAGGGCCATTCCTCCTGTACCCACGATCCATTGCGCCGCTGTACAATACGCACGTGGCCGTGGAAGCCTTGGCCTTGATCCGTAACGATTTTCCCGACACTAAACTCCTGCTGGCCGGAGGCCATCCCAACCCGGAGTATCTGGCCAAAGTGCGTGAGACCATCCGCAAGCACAGTCTGGAGGAATCAGTCTTCATCCTGGGCGGCCTGGACCAGAAAGCCATGCCAGACCTGTACAATCTGGCCGACGTCACCCTGAGCCTGGCCGGAACCGATGGTCTTCCTCAAGCCCTGCTGGAATCCATGGCGTGCGGCACTCCCTGCATCCTAACCCGACTCGACCGATTTTCGGATTTTGTCAGCGACAAAGTCAATGCTCTGCTTGCCGCCCCCACCCCAGAAGACGTGAAGAGAGCGGCAAGCCAACTCCTCGGCGACAAAGCACTCCGCACTACAATCATCAAATCGGGCCTTGCCACTATTGCTAACCGTGGAGACCTGCACAACGAATCTGGGAAACTGCTGCCGATCTATGAAAAGCTAGCAGCCAACCGGCACCCCAAACCGTTTGCAACCAGAATATTCGCAGGCATCCTTTTCGGACTTAATGTGTTCTACCCTCTCTTTGTCCGACTGAAAAAAAAGATTCAGGAGAAAACAAATTGATCGCTGTCATTGACTATGGAGTCGGAAACGTCGGCTCCGTCCTGAACATGCTCAAACGAATCGGAGCCAACGGGGTGAAGACATCTTCAAAAGATCAAATCTTGGGCGCAGAAAAAATCATCCTGCCCGGTGTCGGATCGTTCGATAGCGCCTGCGCCAAACTCCATTCCACGGGCCTCATCCCGGTTCTGTCCGAAGCAGTGCAAGGCAACAATGTTGATATCCTGGGCATCTGTCTCGGCATGCATTTACTGTTCAAATCAAGTACGGAAGGAGACATGGAGGGACTTGGATTTCTTCCCGGAACAGTAGAACAGTTCAACACCGATGATCCCTCAATCAAGATCCCCCATATGGGCTGGAATACCGTTGCCCCAACAGACTCCCCCCTGTTCGCCCAACTTGAGGAGCAACCGCGTTTCTATTTTGCCCATTCCTATCACGTCAGATGTCCTGAAGAAATCATCATAGGCAAAACGCATCATGGGTACACCTTCCCTTCTGCCGTAAGCAGCGGCACTATTCACGGCGTACAGTTCCACCCGGAAAAAAGCCACGCATTCGGTTTGCAGTTGCTGAAAAATTTTGCAGAGGGAATATGAGACCGCGCATCATCCCTGTCCTGCTCATGCAGGATGGCGAACTGGTTAAAACCACCCGTTTCAAAAAGGGCAACTACATCGGTGACCCCATAAACGCGATTCGGCTTTTCAACGATTTGCAAACAGACGAAATCGTTATCCTGGACATTTCTGCATCGCGTAAAGGGTATACCCCGAATCTTCAACTGATCACCGATATGGCAAGCGAGTGCTTTATGCCCCTCACCTACGGTGGCGGCATTACCCGCACGGACCAAATCGAAGCCATCCTGGCTTGCGGGGTAGAAAAATGTGTCATTGAGTTAGAAAACTTCAACTCCCTTTCCCTTTTGAAGGAAGGAGCGCGACGATTTGGCAACCAAAGCATCGTGGCCTCTATTTCGGTCAAGCGAAACATCTTCGGCAAACCCAGAGTCTACAATTACAAAAATAACAAAAACACCAAACTCACACCGGTAGAGCATGCCAGACGCCTTGAACAAGCAGGCGCAGGAGAACTCCTGATCAATGACGTTGACCGAGACGGCTCCATGAAAGGATATGACCTGCAACTTGTCAGCGATATTGCAGGTGAGGCAGGCGTTCCGGTCATTTGCTGTGGCGGAGCAGGAAAGCTCCAAGATTACGTCGAGGCGCTCAAGGCTGGCGCAGACGCTGCTGCCGCAGGCAGTAATTTCGTATACAAGGGTGCCATGCACGGTGTGCTCATAAACTATTTGACGGCCAACGACTTCAAGGAGCTTGAAACGCAACTCATGGCCGACGCATAACCCCAATATTCTAATTGGCGATTAAAAAACAACAATTTATCACCTACTATCCAAAACGACCTATGAAAACGCTCATTTGCAACAACTGTGTCATGGACACAAGTGACAGGGATATCTCATTCGACTCAAACGGCATATGCAATCATTGCCGTGACGCCGTGCAGCAGCTCCCTAAATTCAAGCCCACCGAGGCAGTAGCCAATAAACAACTGCAACAGGCCATTGATACCATCCACTCCCGATCCAAAGGGCGGAAATTCGATGCGGTAATCGGTTTGAGCGGCGGGGTAGACAGCTCCTATCTGGCCCACCTTGCCTGTAGTCACGGCCTGAAACCGCTGATCGTCCACTTCGACAATGGATGGAACTCCGAAACCGCCGTCTCCAACATTCGGAAAATAGTTGAAAAGCTCGGTCTGGAATATTCAACCTACGTTATCAATTGGAATGAGTTCAAAAACCTGCAAAGAGCCTTTATCAAGGCCTCGGTCATAGACATAGAACTCCTGACCGACTATGCGATTTTCTCGGCGTTGTCGCAGATCACCCGCAAGGAAGGCATCCCGTACGTGCTGAGCGGCGATAACTACGCCACAGAACACGGCATGCCTCAGGCTTGGACTTGGCACAAGGGGGATGTTCGCAATATCAGGGGAATCAATGCCCACTTCGGTGAAATGAAAATCAAATCGTTCCCCACGACCAGTCGGTGGGCAATCAACCCGAACAAACGCCCCATACGGCCTGGTTCGGTTATCAAACTGCTCAACCTCATTCATTACAAAAAAGATGACGCCATTCGTACCCTTCAGGAGGAATACGACTGGGAATACTACGGCGGCAAACATTACGAATCGACGTTCACCAAATTCTACCAAGCCCATATCCTGCCCCAGAAATTCGGCATAGACAAACGACGAGTTCATTTGTCCGCCCAAATCAGGAACGACGAAATAGACAGGAAAACAGCCCTCAAGGAGCTGGAAATCCCGTTGTATAACCAGCTGGAACTAAAACAGGACAAAGAATTCGTGCTCAAAAAACTTGGCTTCAGCGAAGCGGAATTCGATGCCATCATGCAGGCACCTCCAATCCCGCACGACCACTATCCAGCGTACAACAACACCCCCGCGACCAAGGCCAAAAAGACACTCAAGCAGATCATTCCGTCCTCCATCTGGAATGCCATGCGGGATGCCATTTACGGCAAACAATAGGCCTTCATACCCCCAAAAAACGTGCGTATAACACTAGTCATATCATCCCTTGCCGCCGGAGGCGCAGAACGAATCCTCAGCCTCATGGCCAACCACTGGAACGCGAACGGACACAAGGTCTCTATCGTCTGTTTATCAAATGAATTAGACACACCGTTCTATCCCCTGACTCCAGATATCAAACTTATGGGGCTTGACCTTAACAGACAGTCCAACGGGGTGGTTGACGCCATTATGAACAATGTGCACCGCATCTCCAAAATTCGGCAAGCCATCAAAAAGACGGCCCCGAATGCGGTGATCAGTTTCATGGACACCACCAATGTCACCGCCATCCTTGCCACACGGTGCATGAACGTACCAGTCATTGTTTCGGAACGCCTGTATCCTGGGAATTCGGAAATAGGCAGGGTATGGAAGATCCTGCGCAACATGACATACCCATTGGCCAGCGCCATAGTCACCCAGACAAAATCCGGAAAACATTTTTTTGGAAAAACGATCCGATCAAAGGCATGCGTTATAGCAAATCCGCTGACCGAAATGAATGGATCATCCAACCGTCCATCAGACCTGCCATCTCCGACACTTCTGGCCGTTGGGCGTCTCGTGTACCAAAAAGGATATGACATTCTGCTACGCGCCTTTGCCGCCACACGACACCACCATCAAGACTGGCGGCTTGTCATCTTGGGCAAAGGTCCGCTTAAAAAACAATTGGAAGCCATGCGCGACAACCTGGGATTGACGGACGCTGTATCATTTCTCGGTACCCGAAAGGATATCAAGGCCTATTATCAGCATGCCGACGCACTTGTTCTGTCCTCCCGATATGAAGGGTTTCCCAATGTTTTGTTGGAGGGGCTTGCCCACGGCCTGCCGGTGGTCGCCACGGACTGCCTGTCCGGCCCCAAAGAAATCCTGGACCAACACAAAGGCGGCATCCTTGTACCGTGCGAAGATGACACAGCGCTAGCCCAGGCCCTGAACACATTGATGGAAGACACTCAATTACGCAGGGAGTTCGCCCAACAAGGGCCTGGTGTCAAAAAAACATACTCCATAGCCAACATCATGGCCCAGTGGGATAAACTGCTGACAAATCTTATTGAGGAGAAACGATAGTCCATGCCTCGAACTACTCATGCAATCGCCATAACATGTGCCATCATCGGAGCCTTGCTTATCATGTTGAATATTGCGGGCATAATATCTCCCAATGATCAACGCGATAAATTCCCGGCATACTCGCTCATGCCCTACACCGATGCCGTGATGGCGATCGAACAACTTGATGAACTGCCAGCCAAAAATGCCGCCACAAAGCTGAATGCGCTCCTCAAGCAAAGCATGATTCAAAGATGGCCCACAGATCTTTTGCGTATCCCGGCACGGCAGAACTACCTGCTCTGGGCTGCCGCCTGGCTTGACCCGCTCCTATACTCCAGTGGCAAAACATCCGTCCCAAACATTTTCTCGGGATACCAACTGAGCGACCACCACAAAGCGCTGCAAAGAGGCTTCGGCATCTGCTCGCAAATTGCCCTCACCATGTCAGGTTTCCTTCACAATCTTGGCATTGACAATGACGTCATCGGGATGCATGGACACGTTATCGTTCAGGTCAATTTCCAAGACGGGACTCACATGCTTGCCGACCCAAGCAAAGGACTAACCTTTGACTTTGGCATCAACGAAGCCCCGATGCACATGAAGGAAATCTCAACGAGATACGAAAACAAATCAATACCCAAGCTATATGCCTCTCAAAACTATACTATCGTTTCCGGTGGCATAACGAATTATTTCCCCAAACTGACTATCATTGAACGGGCCATGACTATCCTTATATGGGTCATTCCATGCATCCTCATGGCTCCATATGCATTCATTCGCGTCACCTCCAGAAAAACAAACAGCCCGCGCTCGCCCGAACGCATCTAAAAGCAGCCATGCCATGTGCAAAATCGCCTATCTGAACATAATCAGCAACCTGAAGACCCTTTCCGGCGTGCATACCAAGGTTCTCAACCAGCAAAAAGCATGCGGGAAAGCCAATCTCCCAATAGATTTCCATATCTTCACTGAAAGCGACATCGCATCCAATGACAGCATTACATACCATACTCTGCCGCACCAAACCTCCACGGCAAAAAAGCTCAATCTGGAGGCTCGCAGCACGGTAGACCGACTTGCCGAATACGATGTTGTTATCAGTAGAGCATATGTATTCAGTCCGTTTTTCATCGCCGCATTCTTCAATCGCCCTTTCAAATTGATAAGTGAATTCCACACCCTGAATTTCACTCTTTTCAAGCTGCGAGAAAAAAAAGTTTATTATATGGAACGCCTTTGTGCACGTCCCAGTCTAGCGCTCACAGACGGAGCCATCTGCCTGACAAACGAAATCGCCCAGGATACCCTGCAGGCTGGATTCAGTGCCAAACGGGAAATGCGAACAATTACGAACGGCGTGGAACTGAATGCCATTCCAATGACAGGGTGCCGCCCGTTTGACGGCAATGAAGTTAACATCGCCTTTGTGGGAAGCATGGATACGGCGTGGCACGGCCTATCTCGCATGATAGAAAGTCTGCATGCATATAAAGGCAACACGCACGTCAATCTGCATCTCATTGGCAGTATTTCCCCCTCTTCCTACGACTGCGAGGTAGGAAACAACGTATCCATTGAATATCATGGGGTACAGACTGGCGCAGCTCTGGACGAGACCATGTCTCATATGCATGTGGGGATGGGCACACTTGCTCTCTATCGCAAAGGCATGGATGAGGCCTGCACTCTCAAGGTGCGAGAATACATGGCTCGCGGATTACCGTTTATTTATGCCTATGACGACCCGGATGTACCTGAAGATTTCCCTTACGCACTCAAATTGCCCAACGACGGCTCCCTGATTTCCATACCGAAGATTCTTGACTTCCTGAATCGTATACGGTTGGACAAGGAGGCCTCTGCGGTCATGCGCGAGCATTGCAAACAATACATGGCCTGGGAAAACAAGATGTCTCAATACCATCAACTTGCCATGAAAGTGGCGACCGGACGTTAAATGAAAAACAAACTCAAAATCATATATAACGACCTAAGAGCAGTCGCGGCCATCAAGGCCAACACCGGCAACATGCCGCGTGGGCATAACTGTACCGTCACCATTGAAACAACCTCCGTATGCAATCTAGCCTGCCCTTTGTGCCCGACCGGAACAAAAACTCTCATACGAGACAAAAAATTCATCGACATCGCCCATTTCAAAAAAATGGTCGATATCACGTACCCGTATGCCACGAGCTACGTCCTCAATATATGGGGGGAACCCACATTCCACCCGCAGTTCTTTGAGTTGCTGGACATGATCCCCAACAAAACGATCTGGCTATCCACCCATCTCAATTATAGCAACAAAGTGGCCGAGGAACTGGCCAAACGGCCGAACCTGCTGCTCATCTGCTCCATAGACACCCTAAATCCTGAAGAATATCCGAAGTATCGGATCAATGGCAACTACCAACAGGTTATGGACAACTTTGCAATTCTTGCCAAAGGGGAATGCAAGCCTTACCCGCAATTCCTCATTGAACCCAATGGGGTAGAAGAAAAAAAGGCCATCCTTTCTTTTGCGGCAAAGCATCACATCCCGGACTCGCAGTTAACCATAAAGGAAAAAAGAGACAATTTCAGGCTGGATGAAAGCGACGAGGCCATCAAAGGCGTATGCCATTCTCCGTACATGGACATATACTTCAATTGTGATGGCTATCTCATCCCATGCTGCAACAATATCAGGAAAGAATTGTACATCGACCATATCGATAATCTAAACGGTATTGAAGACATCACCCATGGCACGAAATTCTCCCGGGTACGAACTCAGCTCGCCAAAGACAAAAACGTCTATGCCTGCTGCCATCTGTGCCGCGGTGAAACCTGGCGCAACACAATCGCCCCCAAATATCAAAATTATATCAATAAAATCAATTCATTGAGCAAGAAAAAGGCATAACAATGTGTGGCATTACCGGATTCATCAGCACTGTGCAGACATCTGCCGAGACACAAGAATCCATTATCCGCTCAATGACGGATACCCTCTCGCATAGAGGCCCGGATTCTTCCGGGACCCTGTGCTTCCCCGAGTCGGGAGTGGCGTTGGGACACGCCAGACTGGCCATCCTCGAACTATCCCCTCTCGGGCACCAACCCATGCTCTCGACATGCAAGCGCTACTCGATCGTATACAATGGGGAGGTATACAACCACCTGTCGCTCCGTCCAGAACTGGAGCAATTGGGACATCACTTCCGCAGCACATCGGACACTGAAACCATTCTGGCTGCCATTGCCCAATGGGGACTACAAGCCGTCAACCGATTCATCGGCATGTTCGCTTTTGCCCTATGGGACAGGGAAAAACGCGAACTAACCCTCGTTCGCGATCGTCTTGGCATCAAACCGCTCTACTACAGATATGCTGGAGGGGCTTGCATCTTCGGCTCAGAGTTAAAAGCACTCAAGGCTCATCCCGATTTCAAAAGCACCATAGACCGCAACAGTCTGGCGGTATACTTCCGGCATAATTATATCCCGGCCCCCCACTCCATTTACCAAGACACCCACAAACTCTCTCCGGGAACCATGCTAACCGTTTCAGAAAAGGAGCTAAAGGATGGAAAACATCCGGAACCGGTTCCCTACTGGTCGGCCTTTGACGCATGGAAACACGGACAGGACAACCCACTCTCCGGCAGCGAAGAGGAAATCGCCAACCAGTTGGAAGACCTGATCAGTGACGCTGTCAAACAACGCATGTTATCGGATGTCCCATTGGGCGCATTCCTATCCGGTGGAATAGACTCGTCACTGGTGGCCGCCCTTATGCAAAAGGGCAGCACCAATTCTATCAAGACCTTTTCCATCGGCTTCGAAAATCAGACCTACAATGAAGCACCTCACGCCAAGGCGGTGGCCCAACACTTGGGTACGGATCACACAGAACTCTACGTATCCACAGCCGATGTGCTCTCCTCTATTCCGAAAATACCCACCATATGGGACGAACCCTTTGCCGACTCATCCCAGATACCGACATACTGCTTGAGCAAGCTCACCCGCAAACACGTCACGGTCAGCCTTTCCGGTGATGGCGGAGACGAATTGTTTGCAGGATACACGCGATACACCCTGAAAGGGATATGGGACAAACTGCGAAGAATTCCTCTGCCTCTCCGTCAAATGGCAAGCAAATTCGAGCAACTTCCAGACGCCCTGTTTTCCTTGTTTGGAAACACGGGGGCAAAAATCCACCGACGTCTCAACGCACTGGGCTGTTCGAATTTCAACGACTTCTACCGATACATCCTGTCGCACAACACCCGCCCGTCTTCATTGGTCCTCGGCAGCAACGAATACAGCACCCATCTGCAAACCCCGGCAGGGCTTGATTTGGATTCCGCATATAGCCGCATGACATACTGGGACACGGTTATGTACCTCCCGGATGACATCCTGACCAAGGTAGACAGGGCAAGCATGGCAGTTTCCCTGGAAGCCCGAGTTCCCCTGCTCGACCATCGGATTGTGGAATTGGCAGCACGCGTACCAATGCAAATGAAAATCCAGGGGACCGATGGCAAACGAATTCTCAAAAAAATCCTGTACAGGCATGTCCCCCGAACCATTGTCGATAGACCCAAGATGGGATTTGGGATCCCGTTTCAGGATTGGCTCCGATCCGATCTCCGTGACTGGGCACACGAGCTTCTTTCTCCGGCCCGAATACGACAACAAGGGTATCTGGATGCGACCGCTGTGAACCGCATGTGGACATCCTTCCTCAAGGGACATGCCACATGGCAATATCACCTGTGGGATATTCTCGTTTTTCAATCTTGGCTGGAAAACGCCGAAGGGTAGCAAGACAACACGCTACTTGAACGCCTGGTCCACAAAAGCAGAAAAGTTGACGCCTTCCGAGAGGGGCCTGCTAAAAATCTGTCAAGATAAAATCATGTGGAGGGGAGGGCCTATGGCGATAAAAGATATCCCCGTT
Source organism: uncultured Pseudodesulfovibrio sp. (assembly GCF_963664965.1). NCBI lineage: Bacteria > Pseudomonadati > Thermodesulfobacteriota > Desulfovibrionia > Desulfovibrionales > Desulfovibrionaceae > Pseudodesulfovibrio > uncultured Pseudodesulfovibrio sp. The sequence continues at coordinate 3,830,849 of NZ_OY761823.1, forward strand.
TTGACAATCCGGCAAAACAGTTTTCCCGAAAGTCACTGTCACCATTCCAATAATAATTCATTCCATTCAGCAGCAATGGGGTAGGAGAAAATACCATGAAAAAAATTGCGCTTATAACTGGCGTCACAGGCCAGGACGGCGCCTACCTGGCCCGCTTTTTACTTGATAAGGGATATGAAGTGCACGGCATCAAACGTCGCGCCTCTTCATTCAACACTTCAAGAATTGACGATATTTACGAGGGACCACATGTTGAAAACAAACGGTTCTTTCTGCATTATGGCGACTTATCAGACTCTTCCAATCTGATCCGCATCGTTCAACAAGTCCAACCAGATGAAATTTATAATCTGGGAGCCCAAAGCCACGTTGCAGTCTCATTTGAAAGCCCTGAATACACGGCTGATGTGACAGGACTCGGCACTTTGCGCCTGCTTGAGGCTATCCGAATTGCCGGACTGGAGAAAAAAACAAAATTCTATCAGGCATCGACCTCGGAACTCTATGGACAGGTTCAGGAAATGCCGCAAACAGAAACAACGCCCTTTTACCCACGCTCTCCCTATGCCGTTGCCAAACTGTACTCCTACTGGATTTGCGTCAACTACAGAGAAGCTTACGGCATGTATACTTGCAACGGCATTCTGTTTAATCACGAATCCCCGGTGCGCGGTGAGACCTTTGTCACCAGAAAGATTACGCGAGCCCTTGCACGCATAAAGTTGGGCTTGCAAGACATGCTCTACTTAGGGAATATAAATGCCCTCAGGGATTGGGGCCACGCAAAGGACTATGTTGAAATGCAATGGCTCATGCTCCAGCAGGACACACCGCAGGACTATGTTATTGCCACAGGTGAACACCATTCTGTCCGCCACTTCATTGAAATGGCAGCTACAGATCTCGACATCCAGATCGAGTGGAAAGGCGAGGGTGAAAACGAAAAGGGATACGACAAGGAAACCGGCAACCAAATTATTGCCATCGATCCCAAATACTACCGACCGACAGAAGTCGAAACCCTGTTGGGAGATCCCTCCAAAGCCCGCAACGAATTGGGTTGGGAACCGAGAATAACCTTCAACGAAATGGTCAGGGAAATGGTCCGCGAAGATTTGCGGGAAGCCGAACGCGAGGCATTATGCCGCCGTCAGGGATTCAAGATTTCCATACCGCAAGAATAAAACCATCATGATATTGTCGCCATCAGATAAAATCTATGTAGCAGGTCATCGCGGCCTTGTCGGTTCTGCTATCCTTCGCAAACTGGAAAAGGAAGGATGCGAGAACTTCGTCCTGAGAACAAGCAGTGAACTGGATTTGCGGGAACAGAAAGACGTTCGAGCTTTCTTTGAACAGGAAAAACCACACTATGTTTTCCTGGCTGCCGCCCATGTTGGAGGAATCCATGCAAACTCTACATATCCAGCCGATTTCATTCGCGACAATCTGCTTATACAAACCAATATTATTGATGCCGCCTACAAGGCGGGAAGTAAGAAACTCCTTTTTCTGGGTTCTTCTTGCATTTATCCCAAATTTGCGCCCCAGCCCATGCCGGAAGACGCACTGCTGACGAGTGAACTGGAAGCCACCAACGAGTGGTATGCCATCGCGAAAATCGCTGGCCTGAAAATGTGTGCTGCTTACCGTCGGCAATACGGATTCAATGCCATCAGCGCCATGCCCACGAACCTGTACGGCCCCAAGGACAACTTTGACCTGGAGACCTCGCACGTCATTCCGGCTCTCATACGAAAAGTCCACGAAGCCAAGGTTTCCGGAGCCTCGGAAGTCACAGTCTGGGGCACGGGGACTCCCACACGGGAATTTCTCCATGTCGACGACCTGGCAGACGCCTGCATCCACCTCATACGCAATTACGAAGAAGAACAATGGATCAATGTCGGGACCGGCAAGGAAATACCCATAGGAGACTTGGCTCGACTCATTATCGATGTCGTCGGCTTTTCAGGAGATATGGTTTTTGACACGACCAAGCCGGACGGCACACCAAGAAAGGTGCTTGATGTCACCAAGATCAACAAACTGGGTTGGGAAAGCACCACTCCCCTGAGAAAGGGCCTTGAAGAAACATACCAGTGGTTCTGCAAGAACCACGAATCGCATGGCAGGCGCTTCTAACCATCACGGATCAAACAAAAAAACCAAGGTCAATATGAATTCTTCAAAATTCCAGAGAACAAGCTCGGCCGAAAGCAGCCTCAAGGATCTCAGGGGCTGTGTCAGCAAAGGCGTCGAGTTGAGAATGGCCTTTTATATGGGATGGCGGCTTTTCATCAGAGATGTCAAGGCACGATACCGCAAGACAATGCTCGGCTACCTTTGGGCAGTGCTTCCTGCTGTAGGCACCACCCTGACCTTCATCTTCCTGAACAGCGCCCAGATACTCAATGCTGGTGAAACCGGAATTCCCTATCCCATATACGCCTTCATCGGCGCCCTGTTCTGGCGGCTGACCATTACCTCTGTCACCGCGCCCATGGAAACGGTTCAGTCCAACCTGTCTGTCATGTCCAAAGTATACTTTCCTCCGCTGGCCCCACTCATTTCCTCGGTGCTGCTGACCATCTTCGATTTTTTCATCAATCTATCCCTTGCCCCGGTGGTGATGTATGCATTTGGCACCACCCCCGGCATGAACTTGATTTTCCTCCCTCTCATCATACTTCTGGTACTCGTTTTCGGCATCAGTGTCGGGATATTTCTCACGCCCATCAACATGCTCTTTCAAGACACCAGGCTGGCCGTTGCCCTTTTGTTCTCCTTTCTCGTACTGGCCTGCCCCATCGGCTATGCTCCGGCAAAAGACACCTGGCTTGGACAATTCATGCAGTACAACCCGTTTGCATGGATCATCGACGCAGCCCGCGCATCCATGACAGACCTGCCCATTGAACACATTCCACAATTACTCGGCTTGGGAGCGGCTTCACTGGTACTTCTGATTCTGGCCAGTATCATATACTTCGTCGTCCTTCCCATTGCCATAGAGAGACACAGCGCATGACAACTCCAATTAAACCGCGAAAAGAGACCGAAGCACCAGCTCTTGTGGAGGTTAATGGCGTTTCAAAACGGTTCGCCAGAGATCTCAAGAAGTCGCTATGGTACGGCGTAAGCGATATTTGCAGGGAGCTCACAGGGCGCCCCGTCACAACAAAACTCCGCCCGGATGAGTTCTGGGCGTTGCAGGACATCTCCTTCAAGGTGCGAAGGGGCGAAGCCCTCGGCATCATCGGCCCCAACGGGGCCGGCAAATCCACATTGCTCAAAATCATTGCCGGCATCATCAAGCCAACCAAAGGGGAAACTGTCACCCGCGGCCGTATCCTGACGCTTATCGAACTCAGTGGCGGCATGAATATGGCCCTGACCGGTCGTGAAAACATTTACATCAGGGCTGCACTCCTTGGCATGACCCAAAAAGAAATCGATGAGCGGTATGATGACATCGTCAAATTTGCCGAAATGGAAGATTTCATTGAAATGCCTGTCCAGAATTATTCCAGCGGCATGCAGGTCAAGCTGGGCTTCTCCATTGCGGTCCACATGGACCCGGATGTCCTGATCCTCGACGAGGTGCTCGCTGTCGGCGATCACAAATTCAAAACCAAGGCCCGCAAGGCCATGTCGCGGCTCCTAAGCAAAGACATCGCTCTCATATTCATCTCCCACAACATGAATCAGGTCATGAGCATAACCAATGAGGTGATTTGGCTCGACGGTGGGACAATTCGTCAGCAGGGCGTGCCCAACAAAGTCTGCTCCGCGTACATCAACGCCCCCTCGGGGAATAAAGAGAATACGACAAGAAATCTCAATGTCATGACCCGGGGCATCAGTGCTTTCACTCTGGATTCGGTAAAATGCATGGGCAAAGAAAAAGACATCAAAGGGGAATTGATCACTGTTTCCAATGATCCCGCTTTCAGCGAGTACCGAATCACCACCAGGTTCACCCGAAAGAAGGAAACCCCGGACCAAAAGGTCTATTATTCACTCTTCATGGGAAGCGACAACACGGAATTGCACGCCTACACACGAATCAAGGATATCATCGACGTGAAGGTGGGGGAAAGTTTCGAACGAACATTTGTCGTCGATATGTCACGCTTCTCGCCGGGGCTTTATCAGTTGGGCATCATACTCCAGCCGGAGGAAGGCGTCTCATCCATTCTCTACGGCGCGTATTCCATTCTCCGCTTCGAAGCCAAAGCCAAGGAGAAAAATACAACCAAGGCATGGATACCTGGCGATCCTCACTTTGATCGCATCATTGACAAGGATTTGGGCGCCACATTGCTCAACGTAACACTGGAACAATAAGCAAAACAAATTCTCCTGCGTTTTTACGCATGAGAAAGACCTTGATATTTATGACATTTTATTCACACTCCTCTCTTTTGTGGAAGATGGCCTTCATGGCCGCGTCCCCCAGGCTTGGGCTTGGAAAATACAGGAAGCTGCCCATAAGGCTCATCCTGGGGGTCGGCAGAAGCGGCACCACGTGGATGGGCAGGACGCTCGGCATGGCAGCGACCCCAATGCGATATCTGGCCGAGCCTGTCACGTATTTCAAACCATTCCATGAATACGACAAAAACAACAACGACCAATTGGCCCGACCATATACGGCAGAACTGCCGAACAACGATCCACTTGTCATTAGGTACAACACGCTTGCGGCACAGCACATCGACTACACGAAAATACTGCCCAGACGTGTGGGAGAAAAGGTTGTTCGCAACGACAGGAATGCCGAACTAGTGCTCATCAAGGAAGTTCATTCCCTTCTGGCCGCCCCGGGTCTGGTTCAGGTGCTCAATGCCCCTACCGTAGTCATTTCACGTAACCCGATCTACGTCGTGGACAGTCTTTTAGCCTACCAATCAATCGACGTGCCCATTTGGCGGGCCGAATACAACTACGTGAACGATAAATGTTTCCTTCACTCCCTTTATGGGGAAAGTCAGGCAGACACAATTTTCCAAGCGCTGCATGAATACCCTGATGACGGCATTGATCGCACCAACACGATCATGGGCAAGGCCCTCACGGTCGCCATCATCTCAAGCGTATTGAAACGCCTCGCCGACACAAGCAGGCTGGTCAAACATGTTGCATATGAGGAACTCTGCCTCGCCCCGATGTCACTGTATCAAGAATGCGCCAAACATCTGGGTATTGAAATGGGTGAGCAGGGGAAAGCCTTTCTCAAGGAGACTCTTCAAGCCCGCAGCGGAAAAGTCCACCCGACCAAAACCGTGCACAAGGACTCACGGACGCAATCGACAAGACCCATGAAGGCACTGACTGAAACCGAAATCGACATGCTTCGCGAACTTCTGTCAGACTGCCAACTCAATTGAAACATCCATCACAAAAGCTGCGTCGAACGACACAAATCGCAGCCCGTTGTAACGAGGTTCCCATGATTCTCAAAATCGTCAGCCGCATTATCCACAAGGTTTGCTCCGCAGCAACGTCAGTTGCCAAGCCTGTCTATACGCACCTGTCAAGACTCTATTGGAGTGAACGGCTCGGAAAATTCGGGGAAAACGCAAGAATAGAAAGCCCGGTCCACTTTACCAAACCCCACAATATCCAAATAGGCCAGGACGTCACCATCAGAAACGGTGTGGTCATGCAGCCCCGTTCTATGACGATAAGTATTGGTGACGGCACGGGAGTTAATCCATACGTATGTATTTACGGTGCGGTCACGATTGGCAAATTATGTCTGATTGCCCCCATGGTCATGTTTGCGGCAGGCGAACATGACATCACCGTGGACGGCGTGCCGGTCATCAAGAAACCCGGCATACGTAAACCCATTGTGGTGGAAGATGATGTCTGGATTGGGGCAAACGCCGTCATTACAGGCGGTGTGACGATCGGCAAAGGTGCTGTAGTCGGAGCAGGAGCTGTCGTGACAAAGGATGTAGCTCCCTATGAAATAGTCGCTGGCATGCCAGCCAAATGTATTGGCACCCGCGAGGCATGGAACAATGGAGAAGGGAAATATGAATTCGGACAATAAACGAAACTCCGCAAGGCAGGTCATACAGGACCATGCGCGAGGCCACATGAACCAAGCAGAGGTCAAGCAAATTGAAGACCTGTTAAAGACAAAGGCAGGAGACCTTCTACTAGATCTGCTGGCACGTCCTTCCATGGCTTCCGAACTTCTTGAAAACAACAAACAGACCAACCACTGGCTGCTTGACCACCGCAAAGACATCAATTCTCAACGAGGGGAGGACGGCGTTCTCGCCAAAATTTGCGAACACATCCCAAGCGAAGGAGAACGTTGGTGTGTAGAATTTGGCACACTCGACGGGAAAAGCCATAGCAACACCCTCGAACTCATCGAAAATCATGGCTGGAACTCTATTCAGATAGAAGGAGATGCAACGTATTTCCAACTACTTTGCGAAACTCATAAAAACAATAAAAAAGTCCAATGCATCAATGCATGGGTTGGCTTGGCCCCCAACAACAGGCTTGATGACATTCTTGCCGAGACAGCAGCTCCGAGCGAGATAGACATCCTTTCGATCGACATTGACGGCGCGGATTACTACATATGGGAATCGCTCAAGAATTACTCGCCCAAAATCGTTGTCATTGAGTTCAACCCGACCATACATCCGGAAGTATCATTCACACAGCCTCCGGACGTTTCCATCTCCCAAGGTTCAAGTCTGCGAGCCATGTGGGAACTCGGCAAAGAGAAAGGATACACTCTAGTGTGCAATACCAGAGCGAATGCCATTTTTGTTCGGCAGGATTTGGCAAAACCTTTTGGCATTGACGATACCGACCCTGCCTTCTTCTTCCGCACGCCAGAATTGATTTCCTATCTTTTCCAACTTTACGACGGCACACTAACTGTTAAAGGGTACAGACTGCTCAACTGGCTGAAAATTGCGTTCGGCGAAATGGACCTGCAGGCCATCCCCGGGCTTTTCCGGGGGAAAAACATGTCTCGCTTCCCTCGACTGCGAAAGCTTTGGCTAAAGCACTTCCATGCAGACAGGTATGCCAACAGAAAACCAATCGAAAAAGATTACTAGCCATGATTGAAAGACTCAAACGCCCAATCCGTCGATACTTGGCCCGCCGCCGCTGGTGGAAGGCCTCAGACCGCAAACTGAATCTCGGCTGCGGACGCAACCGCCAAGAAGGATATCTCAACGTGGATGTCCGTGCCATTCCAGGCGTAGACATGGCTGCGGATATGAAAAAATGCGTCCGGGTATTCGAAAATGAATGCAACGAAGTATATCTTTCCCATGTGGTCGAGCACTTCGGCTACCCAGGCAAAGCCGGGCGCAACACCCCGGACACTGTTCTAGGTTTTTTGCAGCAAATCCACCAGATGCTTCGCCCTAGCGGGGTCATTCGTGTGGCAGTACCGGATTTCGCAGCCTTGGCCAAACTATATATTGAAGGGAAACAACCTCTTTCACCACGGTTGGCAGGACGACTGTGCGGTGAACAGGATTACCCAGAGAATCTGCACAAGTGCCTCTTTGACTATGATTATCTCAAAAAATGTCTTGAAGACACCGGATTCACCGAAATCCAAAAATGGGACCCGCGCACCTGTGGACTAAGCAGGGATTCCAGCTTTGATGAGCTGGATGGCATTTCCACGAGCCTCAATCTCATGGCGCGAAAAACAAAATAATGAAAACGGATACACGTATACTCTACATTCACGGCGGAGGCAGGAGAGAACGGCTTGCCCGGTTGGACCAAGGGGAAGCCATGCCCACCGAATTCTTCTACGGCCTGCCCCAACTCAGGCACAAAGGATTTTCGGTAGACCTGCTTGATCTCAATGAGTTGACGCCAAAGCAAAATACCCTGCGATACCAATGGGCCAGACTCAAAGACTGTCATCGTGAAAAACAAACATTGATGAACCACTGTGAGCATCTGTTTGTGGACGACATTGATACGATCTTTGAATATGACCAGATCATTGCCGGGACAGAATATATTGCCTTAGGGTTGGCGGATTTTCTCAAGAAAGATCAGGCTCCACCCATGATTTTCTTTGCCATGGGGATGCTAAGCAAACCCCTGCTGCAATTGCCTGAAGGACACAAAGGGCGCAAACGCGCTATTGCACGATACAAACAACTTCTTGAACGAAGTGCAGGAGGGATGTTCTTGGGCGAGCCAGAACTACACAACTCTCAACGATATTTCCCAACCCTGACCAAACAGATGTATTTTTCATCATTCGGCGTGGATACCCAATTCTGGACCCCCAAAAACGACAATGCACAGGGCGATGGCTACTTTCTCTTTGTCGGTAACGACGCAAGGCGCGACACAACCACCTTCCTTTCCGTCGTCCGAGGCATGCCAGACCAAAAATTCATCGCGATTACATCGCTCTTGGACAACGAAAACAATCTACCAGCTAACCTTGAAATAATCAGGGGAAATTGGAAACAGGAACTCATCACAGACGAACAAATGCGTAAGTATTACCAAAACGCGCATGCCGTTGTCCTTCCCATAGAAGACACGCTACAGCCTTCAGGCCAAAGTGTCGCCCTTCAGGCCATGGCATGCGGCAAGCCTGTCGTCATATCCGATTTTCCGGGATTTTGGGAACGAGGCGCATACCGTGACGGGGAAGACATCATCCTGGTTCAACCCAAGAACTCCCAAGCCATGATAAACGCTTTGCAGAAGTTGACTGATGATTCTACCTATGCAGAAAAAGTTGGTACCAACGCCCGGAAACTCGCCCTCAAGCATTTCACTATTGAACGCTTTGCTGACAACGTCATCAAGGCCTTAGACAAATGACGGGTAGTATAAATCCTCGACCAAATCATGAAAGGCTCGAGCCATGAAACTGTCCCCACTGCCTAAAATGAACGCCAGAAACCCGAAAAGGCTTCTGGTATCCAAGACACGAAGAAGATTTTCCGCTGAGCTCAAAATCTGTATGGATAATTGAAGGCTGTTTCGCATAGCAGGATTTTAGAAGTTTGAGGGTAAATGCCTTGCTAAAATATAGACCGGAAATAGATGGGCTACGCGCAGTCGCTGTCCTCCTTGTGGTGATTTATCACGCCGGCATCCGTTTTCACAACAAGGAGATACTGCCGGGTGGCTTTCTAGGTGTTGACATTTTTTTTGTCATCTCTGGTTATTTGATCACCAAGATCATAGCTCGCGAAATCGAATCGAACTCCTTTTCACTGTGGAATTTTTATGAGCGGAGAGCTCGACGAATTGTGCCAGCCCTAACTGTGATGATAGGGGTTACGAGCGTTTTCTGTTGGCAATATTTTGATATAGAAGGCTTTGTTGAATTTGGAGAGAGTATCGTTGCATCCGTGTCGTTTGTTGCGAATATCTTTTTTTACTTCCAAGATAGTTACAATGCCGAAGTCAGCAACTTGAAACCATTGCTCCATCTTTGGAGCCTTGGCGTAGAAGAACAGTTTTATATTTTTTATCCATTGCTGCTGCTGCTTTTGGCAAAGACAAAGAGAAGTAACTTGATACTGCTGGTACTACTCGCACTCTCACTTTTCTATTGTGAATGGACCAGCTTTGTAAATCAAAAGTTTAATTTTTTCATGCTTCCCACAAGAGCGTGGGAACTGCTGGCTGGAGGAATTGCGGCAAAATATGAATGCAAGATAAACCGTGAGTATTTGCCAAAACAAGCTACCGAACTGATATTATTGATCTCCATAGCAGCAATAGTGTGTTCCGCTGTTGTGTTTACGGATAATTCGCGTCTTCCGTCGCTAATGACCTTCCCGCTAATTGTCTCTACTGTCCTTTTACTCCTTTTAGGGGGTCCCCAAAGCCTTGTGGGAAAGATCCTGTCAACGAGACCGCTTGTTTTTATTGGATTAGTTTCGTATTCATTTTACCTTTGGCACCAACCCGTCCTAGTCTTACTCAGAACTACACAAGACCGGTCCTTAAGTGATGGAGAGTCGCTATTAGCAGTGTCGCTGAGTTTTTTATTGGCAGTTGTTTCCTATTATTTGGTAGAGACCCCTGCTCGCAGGAAAAATTTGTTAAGTCGGAAAGTTGTTTTTTCAGGGACGTTTGCAGCATTCCTTTTGCTTTCCATGTTCGGTTGGAATGTACAAGCCCATGGAGGCTTTCCTTCGCGTCTTTCGAGACTCAAAGAAATGTTGGCTGATGTGGATTTATTACGAAAAGCAAGAAAGCTGGATGACTATGAAAGCTTTGCTAAATCTCATGACGTCACTACAGTCCTAACCAACAAGAAGATTAAACGTTTTATTTTCAATGACAGTTTTGGGCATACATTGATTACAGCCGGTGATTCTCACATGGAAACACTGACCACTGCCATAATCGCAAAACCTCCTGACATTATACATGAATTCATTCCTGTGACACATAGTGGCACTTTGTTTCTGCTAAATGGATTGTCAAGAGCCAATAACATCAATGCACCTGACAAAATCACTTCAATGATTGAATGGAACCAACAAACCCTTGAAGTTATTAGAAGTATAAAAAAACCAATAGTAATCTTGGGAGGAAGGCTACCCTTACAACTTGAACATTCCTTGTTCGACAATAAAAGAGGTGGCAAAGAACCAGGTAGCGGCAATCCGGGCCTTGTGATTGATACTGGAAATGGATTTAGGGAAGCAACCATTTCTGAAATAAAAACCGCATATCAACATACGGTAAATACATTGTTGAATATGGGATGCAAAGTTGTGCTTATTTATCCAATTCCTGAAGTGGGATGGCATGTCCCAAAGACAGCGATTAAGCTGACGAGAAATATGACCCCATTGCAAATAAAAAAGCTATTCTCAGACAGAAAAAAAATTGCAACATCATATAACGTATTTAAATCTAGAACCAGATCTGCATACGGTGTACTAGACAGCATTAAAACTGATCACAACTTGCTGCGCATATATCCTGAAAAAATATTCTGCGATGAAAATCTTTGCTACACTTATGATGATGTGTTCTTTTATCGGGATGATGACCATCTCTCTCACCCGGGAGCAGTTAGCTTGTATAAGTATATAATTTCAAAAATCAAAACCAAATGGGAAAAGAAGTAGAGTTGTTTCCTCCCCCCTCACCCCAAACCAAAAAAGCGGCTCACGATTTTCATCGTAAGCCGCTGATTTCATTCTGGTACCAAGGCGGGGACTTGAACCCCGACGGCCGTGAAGCCGGCGGATTTTGAATCCGCTGCGTCTACCAATTCCGCCACCCTGGCACGGGAGACGTTCTTCATAGAGCAGTCAGGCAGGTGATGTCAATATCCTTGTCACCAAATAAGCATGGTGATAGCAGTTTCGTCAGGATTACAGAACGTACACAAAGGATGATCAATGCTCCCTGTCGGATCTATCGTCAATGCCCTCGCCATTATCGGCGGCAGCCTTATCGGCTGCTGGCTCCAGTCCCGGTTCCCCGAACGCATCCGAAAGATCGTTTTTCAGGGCCTCGGCCTGTGCACGCTGCTTATCGGCCTCCAGATGGCCCTCAAGGTAGAACAACTCCTTCTCGTCATATTTTCAATTCTGCTTGGCGGCATAACCGGTGAACTTCTGCATCTCGAAACACTCTTCGAGCGCCTCGGCAACCGCTTGAAAAAAGTCATCAAGTCAAAAAACGAAAAATTCACCGACGGCCTCATCACGTCATCACTTATCTTTTGCATCGGGGCCATGGCCATCATCGGCTCTCTTGAGGAAGGCATTAACGGCGATCCTACAATCTTCTACACCAAATCCATCCTCGACGGCTTTGCCTCTATCGCGCTGGCCGCATCCTATGGTTCGGGCGTGCTCTTCTCATTCATTCCAGTTCTGCTCTACCAAGGCAGCCTGACTCTCGGCGCGGGATTCTTTCAACAATATTTCTCAGACCTCATGATTGCCCAGATCACGGCCTGCGGCGGCCTACTCATCCTCGGCATCGGCATCAACCTTCTGGAACTCACCGAAATCCGCCTCGCCAATCTGCTCCCGGCCCTCGGCTTTGTCGTCGTATTGACCGCGATCTTCGGGTAAGGCAAACCCCAAAATCATCTTTTAATAGAAAAAGGGCCGCAGTTCTTAAAACTGCGGCCCTTTTCGTTCTTGTAATAATCCCGATTTATGCTTCTGCCTGAGCCGGTTTCTTCTTACCGGCACAGCCGCCGCATCCACCGGCCTTCTTGAGATTCACATCAGGGTCGACCACCTTGACGTCATCTTCGGACTCAAGCTGGTCATGTGCTTCAAAGCGTACTCAAGGACGTCTTCATAAACCTGCTGAGCTTCCCTGACCGTAAGGAACTCACCGACCATGCCGCGCTGGAATTCCGGCAGATCAAATTTCTTGGCCCATACATTGTGCTTGAAATAGTCCCACGCGCCAATTTTCGGAACATCAATCGGCTTGTTGATCTGCCGCAGGGAAACTTCCCATTTCGTGTACTGATAAATATCGTCCAAGGTCTCTGCGGGGTCACACGAATGCGTCTCGCTTGCCTGAAAGGAAACAACCACTTTCAAACCGACCTGCAGTTCTTTGAAAAAACGGCCGAACTGATCGTGCCGGGACGCTTCCTCAAGCAACTCTCTGAAATCTCTAGCCATGATATCTCCTTGTCACAATAATTTCTCAAAGTATCGGCATGTTGTCCCAAATCCCCCTCAAGTTCAAGGGGTTTTTCCTTTTTGGCCCCTAAGTCAAAATAATCAACATCATGGGCAGGGTCACCACGGAAATCATCGTCTGGAAAGTGATAATCTGGGCCATGAGCTGATGATCACCGCCCATCTGACGGGCGAGAATGAACGAAGACACGGAAACCGGAATCGCCGTGAAGATGACAGCCGTCTGAACGGCAAGGGCGTCGCCGCCGAAAAGCCGCACCAACCCCGCGGCAACCACCGGCAGCACGAACAGATGCAGGACAGACGATGCGACCAGTGACCGCTTGCAACCGTCAAGCATCTGGAAACGCAATCCGGCCCCGGCTGCGAGCAATCCCATGGGAAGTGCGGCTCGTCCGAGAATATCGAGCAGATCGTTGAGCATTCTCGGCAGAGACAGTCCAAGCAGGTTGATGCTCAGCCCTGCCAGACAGGCAAGAATGAGCGGATTTTTCGCCAATTCCCTGAGCACGTCCCGCACTCCGCCGCCTCCCCCGCTGCCGTGACGGGACAAAGTCAGCACACAGACAATGTTGACGGCCGGGATCATGCTCATCATGGCCACGGCCGACAGCGTCATCCAGTCGGGGCCGAGCAGTGCGGCAGCCACGGACAGGGCAATGTAGGTGTTGGGCCGGAACGCTCCCTGAAAAAGCGACGTATACGCGGGACCGTCCAGCTTGAACAACGGCCAGACAAGGCGGGCCAGCAACGCCACAACGAGCACGGCCAGCAGCACGCCCCCGGAAAGCGGCAAACTGTCGGCCTGAATGGGCCTGCCTGCGACACCGTGCACCAGCAGTCCCGGAAAAAGCACATAATAGGTCAGCCGCTCGGAAACAGGCCAGAAGCCGTCACTCGGAAAATTGATGCGCCGCAACCCGAATCCAACGAAAATGAGCGCGAAAATGGGGGCGATGGCATAGATGACTGTAGACATGGTTTTCTCTCAAAGTAAAAAAAGGGAGAAGGCTGCCTGCCCTCTCCCCTGATAATGTTATTCGGGAACGGTCTCCATGGATGCCCATTTGGGTTCATGGAGCGGCAGGACATGGTCGGCCAGCCCTTTTGCCTTGAGCAAAATGTCGTAGGCCTCGTTGGGACCGGTATTGGTTCCGGGCGGAATCACTTCCATCTCCATGGCCTTGACTTCGATGGGCGGCTCCAGATTTTCCAGAATGGTGCAGAAACCGCAGATCAGCACGCTGCCCTTTTCCGTCTCGATTTTCACGGACATGCCGCCGGGAGTGTGGGCCGGGGTATGGATCATGGTGATACCGGGCAGGACCTCGGTGTCCTCGGACACGGCCACGACCTGTCCGTTCTCCTCCACGTCCTCGATGTAGTCTTCAAGGTAGCGGAAATCGAGCGGATGCGGATCATGGATATGTTCCAGTTCCTTCTCATGCACGTAAATCTTCGCGTTCTCGCACTTGTAGTCGTTCTCGCAATGATCGTTGTGCAGGTGCGTGTGAATGATGATGTCGATATCCTCGGGCTTGAGGCCGTATTTGGCGAGACCTTCCTCAAAGGTGTAGATCTTGCCGCCGATGGCCTGCTCCCGCTCGTCGGAAACGATGGGCTGCATCTCGCCGGTGTCCACAAGAATCTTCTTGTCGCCGCCTTCGATATACCAGGTGTAAATGGGGATGGTGTAAGGTTTCCCATAGTCGTGCTGGTAGGTCATCATGCCTTTGTCGAACTGTTTGGTTCCCATGACGATGGGATGGACCGTATACTTCATGCTTGCACCTTCCGTGTTTCGCTGTGTTTCTGAAAAAGGGATACGCCTAAATGATAATACCGACAACCGCCCCTGTCATCAGGGTGGCGAGCGTACCCGAGACAATGGACCGGAATCCGAGGCTGACGACATCAGCCCGCCGCTCCGGGGCCATGACGCTCAGGCCGCCGATCATGATGCCGAGGCTGCCGAAATTGGCGAATCCGCACATGGCGTAGGTCATGATGACACGGCTGCGCTCGGACAGTGCGCCAGCCGGGAGTTTGGCCATTTCGAGATACGCCAGAAATTCATTGAGAATGGTCTTGGTTCCCATCAGCCCGCCAGCGGTCTGGGCCTCGCTCCACGGAATACCCACGAGCCAGACGACCGGACTCATGATCCACCCGAGAATGCGCTGCAAGGTCAACGGTGCCCCGGCGACATCCGGCAAAAAGGCAAGCAGTGAGTTGCCGATGGAAACGAGCGCCACCAAAACGATGAGCATGGCTACCACGTTGATGAGAATGTTCACCCCGTCGGCAGTGCCGCGGGTCACGGCGTCCATGGTGGAGGTCGCGGACCTCGGCGGCACGGCGTGCCCCTCGGTGTGCGCCTCGGTCTCCGGGACCATGATGCGCGAAATGACGATGGCCGCGGGCGCGGAAATGATACTCGCTGCAAGGATCTGCCCCATGGCGTTGGGGATGACACTGGAAAGAATGGAGGCGTAGAGCACGAGCATGGTCCCGGCAATGGTTGCCATGCCGCAGGTCATGAGCGTGAAGAGTTCGCTTCGCGTCATGCGGGAAAGGTAGGGCTTGATGACAAGCGGCGCCTCGATCATGCCGACGAAAATATTGGACGCCGCTCCGACGCCGAGCGCGCCGCCGATATTCATGGTCTTTTCAAGCGCCCATGAAAAACCGCGTACGATCATCGGCAGGATACGCCAGTAATAGAGCATGGCCGACAACACGGACATGACAAGAATGATCGGCAGGGCACGAAAGGCGAGAATGAATGCGGCACCGGGATATGGTTCGGAAAAGGGCAGCGGCCCACCACCGAGATAACCGAAGACAAAACTCGTTCCGGCAACGGTCGCCTGCTCAACCGCAAGCGCAAATTTGTTGAGTCCCAGAAAGATGTGCTCAAAGACAGGAACCTTGAGCATGACAAGCGCCAGTCCTACCTGAATGGCAAGTCCGACCGCCACGCCGAGCGGTTTGACCTTGCGCCGCTTTTCACTGACCGCCCAGGCCAGCCCAACCAATACCAACAATCCGAACGCGCTTTGCAGCATGCCTCTCCTCCGGTTATTCAGGAAAACGGGTTTACCGTCTCCGGCGGTTTGTTGCAAGAGGCTGATTATCCGTCATGTCCCACTCTGCCGCCGGGGAGGCGCGGCATGAGCGGCAGCAAGGCCAGCAACAGGACGCCCTGAATGAAAAACCCCACATGAAACAATCCGGCATCCCCCATATGACCGAGAAAAGCAGGAGCAATGCCGAGGCCGACAATCGCGTTGAGCGGACCGATCAGCGCTACGGCAACGCTGCGGTGCTCGGGCGGCAGCACAAGCGACAGCATGGTGAACCCGGGTGCAAAGATGAACACGGAAAAAACGGGTTGCAGCACAACCATGGCGACCAGCGCCGTCCCGGAGGTCAGGCCGAGGACAACCAGAGCCGAACCGTTGAGCACCAGATACATGATGACAGCGGCACGCGCACCCCACCGGTCAGTCACCCAGCCGGCGAAAAAGGGACCAAAAACGGCCATTATGCGGGATATGGACAAAAGCTGATTGGCCTGTTCGCGCGTGTAGCCATGAACATCGGCAAGATACAGCGGCAGCATGGTATATGGGCCGATCGACGCTCCCACGGCAAGGCACATGCAGAGGGAAAGCACCCAGAAGACCGGGCGCTTGACGATCTGTACCACTACCAATGGTCCCGGCACCATACCGGGCAACTCTCCCCCGCGTCCACGGGCAAGAAAAAGCAGGCCGAGAATGATCTGCACACCGCCGATCAACCAGAGCGTTGCCTGCCACTCGAACGCGAGCAGCACGGCCTCGGCAAAAAGAGGCGCAACCACGAACGCCGTATTCGGAGCCAGTTCATGCACGGCCATGGCCGTTCCCCAGTCCTGCTTGCGGACAAGCGAAGTCACCGTGGCGATCCCGGAAGGCAGATACACGCCGACTGCGGTGCCCAGCACCAAAAGCGAACAGGCCAGAGTTGCATAGCTCCCCACAAAGGGCACCGCCATGACGGACGTTCCCACCAGAAGAGCGGACAACCCCACGGTCCGGCGATGATTCAGGGAACGGGAGATGAAGCCGTTCAACAGCAATCCCGTGGCATTGCCCACGGCCAGCATGAGAAACAGGTTTCCGGCCCCGGCAAACGAAAAACCGAGCTCCGCCTGCATGAGCGGCATGATCGGCGCAAACACCATGCGAGACATGAAATTACAGAAAAAAATGGATACCACGAACAGGACGGCAGGCAATGCCGCCCGAAATGGCAGGTCGTTTCTTTGCGTGTCCGGCATACTCTCCCCGGTATTGAACTAAGCCGGACACCCCGCAACAGCAAGAAAAAATAACCTATTCACGGCACATTTCTAATAGCCCAGACTTGACCCATCTACGCGAAGCCGATACGTATTTACATTACCGAGGGCGTGTTTTCACACCTCGCTGAACACAGAATCCATATGCACCTTTCCCTGTCCAAGGTGCCCACTGTTACTCTGGTGTTTTTTAGATCACGATCATGAGTTCAAGGAGAATAAGCATGGATGTTGAATTGGCAAAACCCTTTATCAAAGCAGCCGTTGACGTGCTGTCCACCATGGCTTTCATCAAGCCTCAGGTAGGCAAGCCGTACGTCAAGAAGAACAGTGTAGCCGCGGGAGATGTCTCCGGCGTTGTCGGCATAACCGGCGAAAAAAACGGCAGCGTATCCCTTTCATTCTCCAAAGGCTGTGCAGTCGCCATTGTCAAGAACATGCTGGGTGACGAAATCGACGACATCATGCAGGACGTCAAAGACGCCGTGGGCGAATTGACAAACATGATCTCAGGTCAAGCCCGAGCCGGTCTGGCCGAAAAAGGCCTGATCTTTCAGGGTGCGACGCCTTCCGTTGTCATGGGAGACGGGCACACTATTTCCCATATGGCCAAATCGCCGATCATGGCCATCCCCTTCTCGACACCTGACGGAGACTTCACCATCGAATTCTGCTTTGACTAGGCTATCGGCGCACCGCAACTGTGGAGAAAAAAATGGCGACACTTGATGACTTCCGGAACAAGGAATTCCTTGACCAGATTACCATACTGAACGAAATCTCCGGCAACAAAGACCCCGATGCTCTCGCAGGTCTGGTGGAACTGCTCAAGAACCCCATAGGCGACACATCAATCGACTACATGGTGGTCAACGCACTCAATGCCGTGCTGTCCAGCAATGAAGACAAAGTCGTTGCCGGATTGACCGACAGTCACGACGGCTACCGCATCCTGTGCATCCGGGTAGCGGGTGAACACGGTTTCAAAAACGCAGCAGCCCCGCTGTCTGACATCGCGCTGACCGAAACCGACCCTGACCGGCTCATGGAAATACTCATTTCCCTGGCACGCATTGCCGACCCGGCGGCCATGGTCGTATTCCGCAAATACCTCGAACACGACGACCCGTTCATCAAGTCGTCCTGCATCGAGGCTCTGGGCAAACTCGCTGACGTTGAATCCATCGACTATTTCAAGAAACTTATTGAGGAAAGTGAAGCCCCGGACCGCTATGAGGTCTGTGACATCACTACATGGAAAGCCGTTGAAGCGCTTTCCTCGTTCGACAGCGGTGAAACCGTCGCATTTCTGGTGGAAAAGCTTCACCACAAGAACCCCACGGTCCGCCGCATCATCACGGACGCGCTCATTTCCATCGGCTCCCCATGCATTCCCATGCTGCTCGAAGCCTTTGAAAAGGGCGACATAGACAACCGTATCCTGACTGCCAACGTGCTCGGTTTTCTGCAGGACCGCTCCGGTGCCGACGGACTCGTCGCCGCCTTTGACAAGGGGCTGGCCGAAGAAGCCAACGTTCGCTACGCCGTCTATGAAGCCCTTGGCCGCATAGGCACCATGAAGGGTATCATCTGCCTGGTCGACGGGCTTTCCGAAACAGACGAACTCACGCTCATGGCTGTCATCGGCGGTCTGGAGAAGCACGTCAATCCCGGCATGATCTCGACCCTGACCGACAAGCTCATTCAGGCCGACGAACAGAGCGACCGCCTTGCCAAGGCGATCACCTCTTCCCGCGCCACCAAGATATTCGACGCGCTTTACGAAACAGCCGGAGCAGGCGATGCCCTCATCGAGTCTCTGGCCCAGTCCAGAGACCCGGAAATCATCGAGGACTTCCGCGCCCTGCTGACCGAGATCGGCGGAAGCCGAGCCGAAGAAGACATGGCAAAACTGCCGCAGCTCTCTTCCGCATCCCGCAAGGCTCTGGCAGCGGACGACTCCCGTTCCATGTGCGCCATGCACCGCGCCATACTGACGGACCTCGAATTCGAACCCTTCATGGCGACCAATGGCGAAGAGGCGTTCGATTTCATCGAGCAGGGTGAAGATTTCGACATCATCATCACCGACATGAACATGCCCGTCATGGACGGCATGGAACTGGTGGGCAAGGTTCGCAACACCCCCCGGTTTCGAGGACACTCCCATCATTATGGTGACGACCGAATCAGAAGCCTCACAACAAAACATGGCGGAAAAAGTGGGTGTGACCGCTTTTATCACCAAACCGTTCAAGCCCGACGATCTCAAGGCCAAGATAACCGAACTGATCGGCTAAAGACTGTCTGCTGAAACTGAATTAAAAAGGCCCGAAGGATGAACCTTCGGGCCTTTTTCGTTAAATGGATACAGGCTGGGAACGATTCACCAGCAACGCCGTTTCCTCTCTTTACCGCACATTGCCTCGCAGGAAACCGACGACCATCTCTGCGACCTCCCGTGAACACAGCATCCACACATGCCCCATGGGGGAACAGACCTGTTCGCGCCACCCGTCTCTGGCGGGTTGCAGCATGGGAAGCGGAAACACGAAATCATCGATGAGCGAATAAATGGCAAGCCTCGGACAATCCGGGTCCGGCATGTCCTCCACGGCCTGCGGAATAGCCCGCCCCGGAATAAGCTCACGCGCCATCCTGTTGCCACCGAAGCGGGCCAGAGTCGACCCGTGATGCGGCGTGCCGAGCGTCACCAGACCGCCGATGCGATGACGATACCGGCCATACCCTGCCACACGGCGGCAGACCATCCCGCCGAGACTGTGCCCGATCAGAATGATCTTTTCATGCGGATATTCGGCCACCAGTTCATCAAGCTTTGCGGAAAGCCCAGTGGCCGCGTTGGTAAAATCCTTGGTAAAGCTGTTGTATTGATATGTGTGCAGATTGAAAAAACCGGCCTTTGCAAGACGGCGTTTCATGATCACCCATGCCGAGGCATTGTGATACAGGCCGTGAACCATGACCACAGGAGGCCCGCTCTCCCTGACACCCTTCTTACGGAAAAGATGTGCAATGAAAAGAGGGATAAGCATCATTTCAGCCCACATGGCCGTCACAAAGGAACGAAAAGTCGGATACAACAGCCCGCCGCACTGTCTGCGAATCCACGGCAGATGCCCCGGACCGAAACGTCGCGACAAAAAAAACGACATACCGGGACAGTATCCAGACGGATAAAACAAGAAGAATATAGAATAAGATTGCAAGCATGCGGCATGGTACCGTGATCGGGCAAAGTGTCAACCCACGCATAAATCGCCACATCCTTGCCTCTCCGTCACGCTCCATGTACTGTCCGGCCACGAAAGGAGATCACCCGTGAGCAATACCACTCTTTGCCTTGATATCGGCAGCGGCACGCAGGATGTGCTGCTCTATTCACCGGATGTGGAAATCGAGAACTGTCCCAAGTTCGTGCTTCCTTCTCCAGCGATTCAGATAGGCAGGCGCATTGAGGCGGCACGATTGCGCGGTGAAAACATCTGGCTCCACGGCCGCAACATGGGAGGCGGTGTCACCCGGTTCATCCGCGCGCATCAGAAAGCCGGACTGACAGTGACGTCAAGCAGGAGCGCGGCCTACACCATGGCTGACGATCTCAGCCGCGTAACGGAATCCGGCATCGAACTGACCGACAACTGTCCGGACGGTTTCACTCCCATCCGGCTCACGGATTTCAACGAAGAATGGTGGCGCAATTTCCTTGCCGCAGCAGAACTTCCATGGCCTGACAAAATAACGGCCTGCGCGCAGGATCACGGCTTCCACCCCGGCCAGTCAAATCGCATGGGCCGATTCAAGCTCTGGGAGTCCTTTCTGAATGAAGGAAACGGACGCCCGGAAACCCTCGTCTACGAAACCGCACCCGCCATGCTCACACGGCTCGCCGATCTACAAGACGACATCGCAGGCGGTCCGGTTTCCGACACGGGCGCAGCCGCCGTACTCGGGGCTTTGTTCGTGGACGAAATCGAACAGCAGAGCCGTGAGACCGGAATCACGCTGGTCAACATCGGCAACTCGCACCTCATCGCGTTTCTCTTGTTCAACGGTCGTATACACGGCGTCTACGAACAGCACACAGGCTGTGTGGACGGCGAAAAACTCTGGGATGATCTGGAAAAATTCCGATGCGGCTGCCTGTCATTCGAACAGGTCTTTGACGAAAAAGGGCACGGCTGCCTGACCCTTGACCTGCCTGCAAAAGCAAATGGTTTCAAGCCGACCCATGTCCTCGGGCCTCGCCGGGGCATGCTCGACGGCTATGACGTCACCTTCCCGGCTCCGGGCGGGGACATGATGCTCGCAGGGTGCTTCGGACTCATCAAGGGACTCAGCCTGCAACGCTAGCCCTTCCCGTTCCGTCCAAGGCGAACTGGCCCATTTCCAGTTAGAAATATCGCTCGTTCTCTATGCAGCACGTCAAACGCATGCTAAACTTCCAGTCAGTCTGCCCACTGCATACAAGGAGAGCCCCATGCATAGAAAATTGAAATCACTGTGTTTTACCTTATTCCTGATTCTGACCGCCACAACGGCTAATGCGGGACTGAGTGACGCCCTCGGACAGGTAGGCACTCAATACGCCGACGACGCCGCCACTTCCGCAGGACTTCCCTACACGCCAAGTGAGGCCATTCAAGGCATCAAGGATATCCTTTCCCTTGAATTCGGTTCTGCCATGACCTCTCTCGGACAAACCGGCGGCTTCAGCCAGAACCCGGCGGTAGCTCTTCCGCTCCCGGACAGCCTCAAAGGGTTGAGCAACACTTCCGGCCTGCTCGGCTCCCTCAACAGCGCGGCGGAAAAGACCGTCCCTTCGACAGACAGTATTTTCATGAATGCCATTCAGCAGCTTTCCATCACCAACGCATCTTCCCTGCTCGATGGGGGCGAGGACGCCATTACCCGTTTCTTTGAATCCAGTTCACGCGGTGCCATCAGAACACTCATGATGCCTATAGTATCCAAATCCGTTGAAGCAGCCGGGGTCGACAAATACCTGTCCGCCATGATGACGGCATCCTCCGTGGCAGAACCGGAGTTTGATCCGACCGCATACGTCACCGACCGCACTCTGGACGGTATTTTTCACGTCATGGCAGCAAAGGAAAAGGAACTCCGTGCGACCAGCGGTGCCGGGACAACCGATCTCATCCAAAAATTATTCTAAGGAGATATCATGAATAAAGCGGTTAAATTCGGACTTATAGGCATAGGAGCGGCCCATCGCTCTTTTTGTCGTCGCAGCCGTTATCCTCGTCGCCACGGTGGACCCCAATGAATACAAAAGTGAAATAGCTCAGGCAGTGAAAGACAACACAGGCCGGGAACTCCGTTTTGACGGAGACATCAGTTTCAATTTCTTCCCATGGCTGGGGCTTGAAGTCGGGCCAGTGGCACTCGGCAACGCCCCCGGCTTTGCACCTGCCGACATGCTCCGCGTGAACAAGGCCGAAGCAAACATTCGAATCCTCCCGCTCCTGACCGGCGATATCGCCATCGGGACGGTTGTCCTCGACGGTTTCACTCTCAACCTTTCAGTCAACAAGGCTGGCGTTTCGAACTGGGACGATCTGGCCAAATCCGACGGAAAGGCCCCCCAACCCACGGCACAGCAGGAAAAGGCAAAACCCCGTGAATCCGGCGGCTCTCCCATTGAGTCCCTGTCAGTGCAGGGCGTGGAAATAACCAACGCCAACGTGACTTACGACAATCAAAAGGACGGCAAAAAGGCATCACTCACCAACCTGAACCTCCTTGTCGGTGAAGTGGGCGACAAACTGACCACTTCCGCTTGAACTGACGTTCGATCTCAAGCTCAATGATCCCAAAATCGACACACGCCCCCGGTTGACCTGTCTCGCCACATTTGACCAGCAGGCTGGAACGTTCGACATGACCGACCTCGTGCTCCAGATACTCGGCATGGACATTTCAGGCGTCTTCATGGCCAAGGCCAAGGATGGCGCACTCAATTATTCCGGGGAGCTGAAACTGGCGGAAACCAACCTCAAGGAACTGTTCCCGCAAATCGGCATGGAAGCACCTGCCACCACGGACGCCAAGGCGCTTGAAA
>NZ_OY761824.1:0-17500 GCF_963664965.1 uncultured Pseudodesulfovibrio sp.
AAGGTCTCTGCGGGGTCACACGAATGCGTCTCGCTTGCCTGAAAGGAAACAACCACTTTCAAACCGACCTGCAGTTCTTTGAAAAAACGGCCGAACTGATCGTGCCGGGACGCTTCCTCAAGCAACTCTCTGAAATCTCTAGCCATGATATCTCCTTGTCACAATAATTTCTCAAAGTATCGGCATGTTGTCCCAAATCCCCCTCAAGTTCAAGGGGTTTTTCCTTTTTGGCCCCTAAGTCAAAATAATCAACATCATGGGCAGAGTCACCACGGAAATCATCGTCTGGAAAGTGATAATCTGGGCCATGAGCTGATGATCACCGCCCATCTGACGGGCGAGAATGAACGAAGACACGGAAACCGGAATCGCCGTGAAGATGACAGCCGTCTGAACGGCAAGGGCGTCGCCGCCGAAAAGCCGCACCAACCCCGCGGCAACCACCGGCAGCACGAACAGATGCAGGACAGACGATGCGACCAGTGACCGCTTGCAACCGTCAAGCATCTGGAAACGCAATCCGGCCCCGGCTGCGAGCAATCCCATGGGAAGTGCGGCTCGTCCGAGAATATCGAGCAGATCGTTGAGCATTCTCGGCAGAGACAGTCCAAGCAGGTTGATGCTCAGCCCTGCCAGACAGGCAAGAATGAGCGGATTTTTCGCCAATTCCCTGAGCACGTCCCGCACTCCGCCGCCTCCCCCGCTGCCGTGACGGGACAAAGTCAGCACACAGACAATGTTGACGGCCGGGATCATGCTCATCATGGCCACGGCCGACAGCGTCATCCAGTCGGGGCCGAGCAGTGCGGCAGCCACGGACAGGGCAATGTAGGTGTTGGGCCGGAACGCTCCCTGAAAAAGCGACGTATACGCGGGACCGTCCAGCTTGAACAACGGCCAGACAAGGCGGGCCAGCAACGCCACAACGAGCACGGCCAGCAGCACGCCCCCGGAAAGCGGCAAACTGTCGGCCTGAATGGGCCTGCCTGCGACACCGTGCACCAGCAGTCCCGGGAAAAGCACATAATAAGTCAGCCGCTCGGAAACAGGCCAGAATCCGTCACCCGGGAAATTGATGCGCCGCAACCCGAATCCAACAAAAATGAGCGCGAAAATGGGGGCGATGGCATAGATGACTGTAGACATGGTTTTCTCTGTAAAAAAAGGGAGAAGGCTGCCTGCCCTCTCCCCTGATAATGTTATTCGGGAACGGTCTCCATGGATGCCCATTTGGGTTCATGGAGCGGCAGGACATGGTCGGCCAGCCCTTTTGCCTTGAGCAAAATGTCGTAGGCCTCGTTGGGACCGGTATTGGTTCCGGGCGGAATCACTTCCATCTCCATGGCCTTGACTTCGATGGGCGGCTCCAGATTTTCCAGAATGGTGCAGAAACCGCAGATCAGCACGCTGCCCTTTTCCGTCTCGATTTTCACGGACATGCCGCCGGGAGTGTGGGCCGGGGTATGGATCATGGTGATACCGGGCAGGACCTCGGTGTCCTCGGACACGGCCACGACCTGTCCGTTCTCCTCCACGTCCTCGATGTAGTCTTCAAGGTAGCGGAAATCGAGCGGATGCGGATCATGGATATGTTCCAGTTCCTTCTCATGCACGTAAATCTTCGCGTTCTCGCACTTGTAGTCGTTCTCGCAATGATCGTTGTGCAGGTGCGTGTGAATGATGATGTCGATATCCTCGGGCTTGAGGCCGTATTTGGCGAGACCTTCCTCAAAGGTGTAGATCTTGCCGCCGATGGCCTGCTCCCGCTCGTCGGAAACGATGGGCTGCATCTCGCCGGTGTCCACAAGAATCTTCTTGTCGCCGCCTTCGATATACCAGGTGTAAATGGGGATGGTGTAAGGTTTCCCATAGTCGTGCTGGTAGGTCATCATGCCTTTGTCGAACTGTTTGGTTCCCATGACGATGGGATGGACCGTATACTTCATGCTTGCACCTTCCGTGTTTCGCTGTGTTTCTGAAAAAGGGATACGCCTAAATGATAATACCGACAACCGCCCCTGTCATCAGGGTGGCGAGCGTACCCGAGACAATGGACCGGAATCCGAGGCTGACGACATCAGCCCGCCGCTCCGGGGCCATGACGCTCAGGCCGCCGATCATGATGCCGAGGCTGCCGAAATTGGCGAATCCGCACATGGCGTAGGTCATGATGACACGGCTGCGCTCGGACAGTGCGCCAGCCGGGAGTTTGGCCATTTCGAGATACGCCAGAAATTCATTGAGAATGGTCTTGGTTCCCATCAGCCCGCCAGCGGTCTGGGCCTCGCTCCACGGAATACCCACGAGCCAGACGACCGGACTCATGATCCACCCGAGAATGCGCTGCAAGGTCAACGGTGCCCCGGCGACATCCGGCAAAAAGGCAAGCAGTGAGTTGCCGATGGAAACGAGCGCCACCAAAACGATGAGCATGGCTACCACGTTGATGAGAATGTTCACCCCGTCGGCAGTGCCGCGGGTCACGGCGTCCATGGTGGAGGTCGCGGACCTCGGCGGCACGGCGTGCCCCTCGGTGTGCGCCTCGGTCTCCGGGACCATGATGCGCGAAATGACGATGGCCGCGGGCGCGGAAATGATACTCGCTGCAAGGATCTGCCCCATGGCGTTGGGGATGACACTGGAAAGAATGGAGGCGTAGAGCACGAGCATGGTCCCGGCAATGGTTGCCATGCCGCAGGTCATGAGCGTGAAGAGTTCGCTTCGCGTCATGCGGGAAAGGTAGGGCTTGATGACAAGCGGCGCCTCGATCATGCCGACGAAAATATTGGACGCCGCTCCGACGCCGAGCGCGCCGCCGATATTCATGGTCTTTTCAAGCGCCCATGAAAAACCGCGTACGATCATCGGCAGGATACGCCAGTAATAGAGCATGGCCGACAACACGGACATGACAAGAATGATCGGCAGGGCACGAAAGGCGAGAATGAATGCGGCACCGGGATATGGTTCGGAAAAGGGCAGCGGCCCACCACCGAGATAACCGAAGACAAAACTCGTTCCGGCAACGGTCGCCTGCTCAACCGCAAGCGCAAATTTGTTGAGTCCCAGAAAGATGTGCTCAAAGACAGGAACCTTGAGCATGACAAGCGCCAGTCCTACCTGAATGGCCAATCCGACCGCCACGCCGAGCGGTTTGACCTTGCGCCGCTTTTCACTGACCGCCCAGGCCAGCCCAACCAATACCAACAATCCGAACGCGCTTTGCAGCATGCCTCTCCTCCGATTATTCAGGAAAACGGGTTTACCGTCTCCGGCGGTTTGTTGCAAGAGGCTGATTATCCATCATGTCCCACTCTGCCGCCGGGGAGACGCGGCATGAGCGGCAGCAAGGCCAGCAACAGGACGCCCTGAATGAAAAACCCCACATGAAACAATCCGGCATCCCCCATATGACCGAGAAAAGCAGGAGCAATGCCGAGGCCGACAATCGCGTTGAGCGGACCGATCAGCGCTACGGCAACGCTGCGGTGCTCGGGCGGCAGCACAAGCGACAGCATGGTGAACCCGGGTGCAAAGATGAACACGGAAAAAACGGGTTGCAGCACAACCATGGCGACCAGCGCCGTCCCGGAGGTCAGGCCGAGGACAACCAGAGCCGAACCGTTGAGCACCAGATACATGATGACAGCGGCACGCGCACCCCACCGGTCTGTCACCCAGCCGGCGAAAAAGGGACCAAAAACGGCCATTATGCGGGATATGGACAAAAGCTGATTGGCCTGTTCGCGCGTGTAGCCATGAACATCGGCAAGATACAGCGGCAGCATGGTATATGGGCCGATCGACGCTCCCACGGCAAGGCACATGCAGAGGGAAAGCACCCAGAAGACCGGGCGCTTGACGATCTGTACCACTACCAATGGTCCCGGCACCATACCGGGCAACTCTCCCCCGCGTCCACGGGCAAGAAAAAGCAGGCCGAGAATGATCTGCACACCGCCGATCAACCAGAGCGTTGCCTGCCACTCGAACGCGAGCAGCACGGCCTCGGCAAAAAGAGGCGCAACCACGAACGCCGTATTCGGAGCCAGTTCATGCACGGCCATGGCCGTTCCCCAGTCCTGCTTGCGGACAAGCGAAGTCACCGTGGCGATCCCGGAAGGCAGATACACGCCGACTGCGGTGCCCAGCACCAAAAGCGAACAGGCCAGAGTTGCATAGCTCCCCACAAAGGGCACCGCCATGACGGACGTTCCCACCAGAAGAGCGGACAACCCCACAGTCCGGCGATGATTCAGGGAACGGGAGATGAAGCCGTTCAACAGCAATCCCGTGGCATTGCCCACGGCCAGCATGAGAAACAGGTTCCGGCCCCGGCAAACGAAAAACCGAGCTCCGCCTGCATGAGCGGCATGATCGGCGCAAACACCATGCGAGACATGAAATTACAGAAAAAAATGGATACCACGAACAGGACGGCAGGCAATGCCGCCCGAAATGGCAGGTCGTTTCTTTGCGTGTCCGGCATACTCTCCCCGGTATTGAACTAAGCCGGACACCCCGCAACAGCAAGAAAAAATAACCTATTCACGGCACATTTCTAATAGCCCAGACTTGACCCATCTACGCGAAGCCGATACGTATTTACATTACCGAGGGCGTGTTTTCACACCTCGCTGAACACAGAATCCATATGCACCTTTCCCTGTCCAAGGTGCCCACTGTTACTCTGGTGTTTTTTAGATCACGATCATGAGTTCAAGGAGAATAAGCATGGATGTTGAATTGGCAAAACCCTTTATCAAAGCAGCCGTTGACGTGCTGTCCACCATGGCTTTCATCAAGCCTCAGGTAGGCAAGCCGTACGTCAAGAAGAACAGTGTAGCCGCGGGAGATGTCTCCGGCGTTGTCGGCATAACCGGCGAAAAAAACGGCAGCGTATCCCTTTCATTCTCCAAAGGCTGTGCAGTCGCCATTGTCAAGAACATGCTGGGTGACGAAATCGACGACATCATGCAGGACGTCAAAGACGCCGTGGGCGAATTGACAAACATGATCTCAGGTCAAGCCCGAGCCGGTCTGGCCGAAAAAGGCCTGATCTTTCAGGGTGCGACGCCTTCCGTTGTCATGGGAGACGGGCACACTATTTCCCATATGGCCAAATCGCCGATCATGGCCATCCCCTTCTCGACACCTGACGGAGACTTCACCATCGAATTCTGCTTTGACTAGGCTATCGGCGCACCGCAACTGTGGAGAAAAAAATGGCGACACTTGATGACTTCCGGAACAAGGAATTCCTTGACCAGATTACCATACTGAACGAAATCTCCGGCAACAAAGACCCCGATGCTCTCGCAGGTCTGGTGGAACTGCTCAAGAACCCCATAGGCGACACATCAATCGACTACATGGTGGTCAACGCACTCAATGCCGTGCTGTCCAGCAATGAAGACAAAGTCGTTGCCGGATTGACCGACAGTCACGACGGCTACCGCATCCTGTGCATCCGGGTAGCGGGTGAACACGGTTTCAAAAACGCAGCAGCCCCGCTGTCTGACATCGCGCTGACCGAAACCGACCCTGACCGGCTCATGGAAATACTCATTTCCCTGGCACGCATTGCCGACCCGGCGGCCATGGTCGTATTCCGCAAATACCTCGAACACGACGACCCGTTCATCAAGTCGTCCTGCATCGAGGCTCTGGGCAAACTCGCTGACGTTGAATCCATCGACTATTTCAAGAAACTTATTGAGGAAAGTGAAGCCCCGGACCGCTATGAGGTCTGTGACATCACTACATGGAAAGCCGTTGAAGCGCTTTCCTCGTTCGACAGCGGTGAAACCGTCGCATTTCTGGTGGAAAAGCTTCACCACAAGAACCCCACGGTCCGCCGCATCATCACGGACGCGCTCATTTCCATCGGCTCCCCATGCATTCCCATGCTGCTCGAAGCCTTTGAAAAGGGCGACATAGACAACCGTATCCTGACTGCCAACGTGCTCGGTTTTCTGCAGGACCGCTCCGGTGCCGACGGACTCGTCGCCGCCTTTGACAAGGGGCTGGCCGAAGAAGCCAACGTTCGCTACGCCGTCTATGAAGCCCTTGGCCGCATAGGCACCATGAAGGGTATCATCTGCCTGGTCGACGGGCTTTCCGAAACAGACGAACTCACGCTCATGGCTGTCATCGGCGGTCTGGAGAAGCACGTCAATCCCGGCATGATCTCGACCCTGACCGACAAGCTCATTCAGGCCGACGAACAGAGCGACCGCCTTGCCAAGGCGATCACCTCTTCCCGCGCCACCAAGATATTCGACGCGCTTTACGAAACAGCCGGAGCAGGCGATGCCCTCATCGAGTCTCTGGCCCAGTCCAGAGACCCGGAAATCATCGAGGACTTCCGCGCCCTGCTGACCGAAATCGGCGGAAGCCGAGCCGAAGAAGACATGGCAAAACTGCCGCAGCTCTCTTCCGCATCCCGCAAGGCTCTGGCAGCGGACGACTCCCGTTCCATGTGCGCCATGCACCGCGCCATACTGACGGACCTCGAATTCGAACCCTTCATGGCGACCAATGGCGAAGAGGCGTTCGATTTCATCGAGCAGGGTGAAGATTTCGACATCATCATCACCGACATGAACATGCCCGTCATGGACGGCATGGAACTGGTGGGCAAGGTTCGCAACACCCCCGGTTTCGAGGACACTCCCATCATTATGGTGACGACCGAATCAGAAGCCTCACAGCAGAACATGGCGGAAAAAGTGGGTGTGACCGCTTTTATCACCAAACCGTTCAAACCCGACGATCTCAAGGCCAAGATAACCGAACTGATCGGCTAAAGACTGTCTGCTGAAACTGAATTGAAAAGGCCCGAAGGATGAACCTTCGGGCCTTTTTCGTTAAATGAATACAGGCTGGGAACGATTCACCAGCAACGCCGTTTCCTCTCTTTACCGCACATTGCCTCGCAGGAAACCGACGACCATCTCTGCGACCTCCCGTGAACACAGCATCCACACATGCCCCATGGGGGAACAGACCTGTTCGCGCCACCCGTCTCTGGCGGGTTGCAGCATGGGAAGCGGAAACACGAAATCATCGATGAGCGAATAAATGGCAAGCCTCGGACAATCCGGGTCCGGCATGTCCTCCACGGCCTGCGGAATAGCCCGCCCCGGAATAAGCTCACGCGCCATCCTGTTGCCCCCGAACCGGGCCAGAGTCGCCCCGTGATGCGGCGTGCCGAGCGTCACCAGACCGCCGATGCGATGACGATACCGGCCATACCCTGCCACACGGCGGCAGACCATCCCGCCGAGACTGTGCCCGATCAGAATGATCTTTTCATGCGGATATTCGGCCACCAGTTCATCAAGCTTTGCGGAAAGCCCAGTGGCCGCGTTGGTAAAATCCTTGGTAAAGCTGTTGTATTGATATGTGTGCAGATTGAAAAAACCGGCCTTTGCAAGACGGCGTTTCATGATCACCCATGCCGAGGCATTGTGATACAGGCCGTGAACCATGACCACAGGAGGCCCGCTCTCCCTGACACCCTTCTTCCGGAAAAGATGTGCAATGAAAAGAGGGATAAGCATCATTTCAGCCCACATGGCCGTCACAAAGGAACGAAAAGTCGGATACAACAGCCCGCCGCACTGTCTGCGAATCCACGGCAGATGCCCGGACCGAAACGTCGCGACAAAAAAAACGACATACCGGGACAGTATCCAGACGGATAAAACAAGAAGAATATAGAATAAGATTGCAAGCATGCGGCATGGTACCGTGATCGGGCAAAGTGTCAACCCACGCATAAATCGCCACATCCTTGCCTCTCCGTCACGCTCCATGTACTGTCCGGCCACGAAAGGAGATCACCCGTGAGCAATACCACTCTTTGCCTTGATATCGGCAGCGGCACGCAGGATGTGCTGCTCTATTCACCGGATATGGAAATCGAGAACTGCCCCAAGTTCGTGCTTCCTTCTCCAGCGATTCAGATAGGCAGGCGCATTGAGGCGGCACGGTTGCGCGGTGAAAACATCTGGCTCCACGGTCGCAACATGGGAGGCGGTGTCACCCGGTTCATCCGCGCACATCAGAAAGCCGGACTGACCGTGACGTCAAGCAGGAGCGCGGCCTACACCATGGCCGATGATCTCAGCCGCGTAACGGAATCCGGCATCGAACTGACCGACAACTGTCCGGACGGTTTCACTCCCATCCGGCTCACGGATTTCAACGAAGAATGGTGGCGCAATTTCCTTGCCGCAGCAGAACTTCCATGGCCTGACAAAATAACGGCCTGCGCGCAGGATCACGGCTTCCACCCCGGCCAGTCAAATCGCATGGGCCGATTCAAGCTCTGGGAGTCCTTTCTGAATGAAGGAAACGGACGCCCGGAAACCCTCGTCTACGAAACCGCACCCGCCATGCTCACACGGCTCGCCGATCTACAAGACGACATCGCAGGCGGTCCGGTTTCCGACACGGGCGCAGCCGCCGTACTCGGGGCTTTGTTCGTGGACGAAATCGAACAGCAGAGCCGTGAGACCGGAATCACGCTGGTCAACATCGGCAACTCGCACCTCATCGCGTTTCTCTTGTTCAACGGTCGTATACACGGCGTCTACGAACAGCACACAGGCTGTGTGGACGGCGAAAAACTCTGGGATGATCTGGAAAAATTCCGATGCGGCTGCCTGTCATTCGAACAGGTCTTTGACGAAAAAGGGCACGGCTGCCTGACCCTTGACCTGCCTGCAAAAGCAAATGGTTTCAAGCCGACCCATGTCCTCGGGCCTCGCCGGGGCATGCTCGACGGCTATGACGTCACCTTCCCGGCTCCGGGCGGGGACATGATGCTCGCAGGGTGCTTCGGACTCATCAAGGGACTCAGCCTGCAACGCTAGCCCTTCCCGTTCCGTCCAAGGCGAACTGGCCCATTTCCAGTTAGAAATATCGCTCGTTCTCTATGCAGCACGTCAAACGCATGCTAAACTTCCAGTCAGTCTGCCCACTGCATACAAGGAGAGCCCCATGCATAGAAAATTGAAATCACTGTGTTTTACCTTATTCCTGATTCTGACCGCCACAACGGCTAATGCGGGACTGAGTGACGCCCTCGGACAGGTAGGCACTCAATACGCCGACGACGCCGCCACTTCCGCAGGACTTCCCTACACGCCAAGTGAGGCCATTCAAGGCATCAAGGATATCCTTTCCCTTGAATTCGGTTCTGCCATGACCTCTCTCGGACAAACCGGCGGCTTCAGCCAGAACCCGGCGGTAGCTCTTCCGCTCCCGGACAGCCTCAAAGGGTTGAGCAACACTTCCGGCCTGCTCGGCTCCCTCAACAGCGCGGCGGAAAAGACCGTCCCTTCGACAGACAGTATTTTCATGAATGCCATTCAGCAGCTTTCCATCACCAACGCATCTTCCCTGCTCGATGGGGGCGAGGACGCCATTACCCGTTTCTTTGAATCCAGTTCACGCGGTGCCATCAGAACACTCATGATGCCTATAGTATCCAAATCCGTTGAAGCAGCCGGGGTCGACAAATACCTGTCCGCCATGATGACGGCATCCTCCGTGGCAGAACCGGAGTTTGATCCGACCGCATACGTCACCGACCGCACTCTGGACGGTATTTTTCACGTCATGGCAGCAAAGGAAAAGGAACTCCGTGCGACCAGCGGTGCCGGGACAACCGATCTCATCCAAAAATTATTCTAAGGAGATATCATGAATAAAGCGGTTAAATTCGGACTTATAGGCATAGGAGCGGCCATCGCTCTTTTTGTCGTCGCAGCCGTTATCCTCGTCGCCACGGTGGACCCCAATGAATACAAAAGTGAAATAGCTCAGGCAGTGAAAGACAACACAGGCCGGGAACTCCGTTTTGACGGAGACATCAGTTTCAATTTCTTCCCATGGCTGGGGCTTGAAGTCGGGCCAGTGGCACTCGGCAACGCCCCCGGCTTTGCACCTGCCGACATGCTCCGCGTGAACAAGGCCGAAGCAAACATTCGAATCCTCCCGCTCCTGACCGGCGATATCGCCATCGGGACGGTTGTCCTCGACGGTTTCACCCTCAACCTTTCAGTCAACAAGGCTGGCGTGTCGAACTGGGACGACCTGACCAAATCCGACGGAAAGGCCCCCCAACCCACGGCACAGCAGGAAAAGGCAAAACCCCGTGAATCCGGCGGCTCTCCCATTGAGTCCCTGTCAGTGCAGGGCGTGGAAATAACCAACGCCAACGTGACTTACGACAATCAAAAGGACGGCAAAAAAGCATCACTCACCAACCTGAACCTCCTTGTCGGTGAAGTGGGCGACAAACTGACCACTCCGCTTGAACTGACGTTCGATCTCAAGCTCAATGATCCCAAAATCGACACGCGCCCCCGGTTGACCTGTCTCGCCACATTTGACCAGCAGGCTGGAACGTTCGACATGACCGACCTCGTGCTCCAGATACTCGGCATGGACATTTCAGGCGTCTTCATGGCCAAGGCCAAGGATGGCGCACTCAATTATTCCGGGGAGCTGAAACTGGCGGAAACCAACCTCAAGGAACTGTTCCCGCAAATCGGCATGGAAGCACCTGCCACCACGGACGCCAAGGCGCTTGAAAAATTCAGCACCGACATCAAGATCAACGGTACGGCAGACATGGCTTCGCTGGAAAACCTGACCATCAAACTGGACGACACGACCATCACCGGCGTCGGAGCGGTAAAGAACTTCGACAGGCCGGCTATCAACTTCGCAGTCAATGTGGACGACATCGACATTGACCGTTACATGCCCCCGGCAGGCAAGGAAGAAAAGAGCGCCGCTCCTTCAGAACCTGTCGCAGAAAAAGAGGCCCCCGCCGAAGAACCCGACCTGAGCTCTCTCAAGGAGCTTGATCTGACTGCGAAACTGACCATCGGCAAGCTCAAGGCCATGAACCTGCGTATCACGGAAATCCTGTGCGAAACCCGCGCAAAGGACGGCATTGTCACCATCAAGCCATTTACCGCAAAACTCTATGAAGGCACACTCGACCTACACAGCACCCTGAACGCCAATCCGACACCCGCTACCTGGAAAGAGGCCGCAGATCTCAAGGGCGTACAGGCCGGCCCCCTGCTCAAGGATCTCGTCGGCAAGGATCATCTTCTCGGCACCGCAATCGCCAAATACGCGGTCACAGGCAACGGCCTGACTCCGGACAACATCAAGAAATCCATCAGCGGCACAGCGTCATTCGCCTTCACAGACGGAGCCGTCAACGGCGTCAACGTTGCCAAGATGCTGCGTGACGCCTTCAACGCCATCAAGGGCAAACCGTCAAGCGGCGATGAACCCGAGCGAACCGACTTTGCGGAACTGCTCGGCAGCGCAGTCATCAAGAACGGCCACATTACAAACAACGACCTGCTCATGAAATCACCGCTGTTGCGCGTCACGGGCAAGGGTTGGGCCGATCTGCCGAAAAACAGCGTCGACTACCTTGCCACGGTCACGGTCGTCGGCACTCTCAAGGGACAGGACGGAGCTTCCATGGAAGAACTCTCGGGCCTGCCGCTTCCCATCTACGCCAAGGGCGCTCTGGACAATCCGTCCATCGGCCTTGACGGCAAGGCAATGGCTGAAGCGCTGCTGAAGGGAACCTTCAAGAAAGGAACAAAAGGGCTGGAGGATTCACTGAGAAAGAACATCCTCGGCGGCCAGACGGACAAGAAACAAACCGACAGCGAAACCGAGCAGAAAAAGCCCGGAGGCTTTCTGAAAAAGTTGTTCTAACGCTCACTCTAACGACCAAAGGGGAATCCTCATTCAGGGTTCCCCTTTTTGTTTTCTCATGCATCCCGCTTCGGCCTTTATAACGCGACCTGATTGAGAGAGCGCAACATTCCATGTATAAGCAAGAGTGAAAACCACTCCGACAACAGCTTGACGAGGTGAAACATGGAACCTGCGGAAAGCACCATTAAGAGGCTTGCTAAAAAGGTAAGCGACGAACAACTCGATCGGTTCACAGATTTGCTGCGCGAACAACTTCTCGGCTCAGGTGTCACCCCCGAGATATTCGACTCTGCCGTACGGACGGCCAATCAACAGATGAAAGCCGACAACATCGAAGGCGTCATTACCCAGGCCGTACAGGCAGAAGAGAACCGCGGCGTGGACACTATCGGCAGAATTCTCGTCGAATTCTGCTTTTTCCGGTCACCGGCAGTACAAATGATCTGGCCGGAAAACTCGGAACAGGACATGGCAGCCCGCAGTGAGTTTAGCAGCAACGTCATTCCACGACCGCTCATGCGGTATTTTCTTATCAGCGTCCGCGGTTCCATCAGGGAGCTTGACGGTTTTGAGACCGACTCCATGCTCTATGCCGACGATCCAAACGCATATGACCAACTCAAACACACCGTTGATACGCAGCTTGAAGAATTCAAAGGCCCATTCGGTTCAGGAGAAAGCGCAATAGACTGGGCTGAAGTATATGAAGACCACCGATTCCAACGAGTCACGCTCGACATCGTCAAGGCAATGCGCCGCATGATGCAACAATTCGGCACGGAACAATACGTAGCCCACCTGGAAGACTACCGGACGCAGGACCCGGAAAACAGAGGACAAAACGCAATGCGTCGTTCTTTCGGCAGGAAGGACGCCCATCAGCTGAATGAGGCTCTGAAAGCCGCCGAGACCTCTCTGCAAGAGATGACGCATTAGGTAAAACTACGAAGCCATACCCGTCATTCCGCCACTGGATTCAAACCCTTTTCCCGCGAGAAATTCTGCCAAGCACATCGCAGCACCCGACACGGAGCAACTCTCCGTATCCAGCACAAGAGCAGGATTCTTCGGCAAAGGATAGGGCGTATTGTAGCCGATCAAGGTGTCGATTTCGCCCGCCATGGCTCGCCGATACAACCCCTTTGGATCGCGTTGCGCGCACACGTCAATGGAGCACTGTACCGAAACGACAAGTACGTCATTGAACTCTTCAGCAATCATCTTTCGCGCATCTTCATGTGCAGTCAGGGCGGATACCACCACGTTTCTGCCCAAGGCCAACTCCTCCTTGGCAAAAGCGATCAATGCACGAATAACCAGCAAACGGTCTTTCTGCTCGAAACCGATTTTCCCCATTGAATCCCTGACAACATCTCCGTCAAGATGAACCACCGGGATTCCAGCGTCATGCTGCTTTTGCACAAAGTGAGACGCTATGGTCGTCTTCCCGCTGGAAGTCGGTCCCATGATCCAGACAATATACGGGCTGGAGTATGAATGTCGCTCAGTGAGCGTGATTTCCCTTACGGAAGTCATGTGCTTCTCCCTATTTCAACACCGTCGCAACACGGTCGTCACTATTGGGAAGAATACTGTCGAAATACCTGGGTTCACTCTTGATATTCCAATCAAGAATTTCGTCGATGCTGGAATCAGGGGTCCATTTGCCGCTGTACGACAACAGGGACCGCACCGTGGAAACGCAGGCTACTGGATGCTTCCCGACGGCTGTTTCCGCAGCAAGCACCACACCACTGGCACCGGCCATCAACGTACTCACAATGTCATTGACTTCGGAACGATTGGGGCCGCTTTGCTGAATCATGGACTCCAAAAAGTTGGTAGCCACATAGACAGGTGTATCAAAGGTTCGGCCCATTGAAATGATTCTCCGTTGCAGGAAAGGAACTTTCCCGATCGGAATAGTCCGGGACAGGTCCCCCCTATCAATGAGAATACTGTTCGACGCAAGAATGATTCCCTTCAAATTCCGCAATCCGCTTTTACTTTCGACTTTGGAAATAATGGATGCATCCGGCCCACACAATTCACGCATCGCATTCACACCTTCCGCAGAGCCTGCAAACGAAAGGGCAAAATTGCGAATCCCCAAGGACCGACCAATGGCAATCGCCTCCCGATCCTTCGGCGTGATGGGGGCCAGCGGCACATCTCGATTAATATCAGCGGCCTTTCTGCTGCCAACAACGCCACTATTGATAACCGTAGCTATCAGCCGGTCGTCAAGCTTCTTATCAATCCTCAACGCAGCGTTATTGAAGTCAATATTGACTACGTCTCCCGGTTCAAAATGACGGGCAATACCCACCGGAGTAAAAGATATGTTTTCGGCGTCACCCAAAACCTCTGTGAAATGAATGTTGATCTCCGAACCTTCCTCAAGAGAGACGGCCCCGCCAGCCATGTTCTGGTTGCGTATCTGGGCACCTTCGCTGTCGAGGCATATGGGCGTATCAGAACTGGAACGAATGAGGTGAAT
Organism: uncultured Pseudodesulfovibrio sp.; assembly: GCF_963664965.1. Taxonomy (NCBI): domain Bacteria; kingdom Pseudomonadati; phylum Thermodesulfobacteriota; class Desulfovibrionia; order Desulfovibrionales; family Desulfovibrionaceae; genus Pseudodesulfovibrio; species uncultured Pseudodesulfovibrio sp. The sequence continues at coordinate 14,270 of NZ_OY761824.1, forward strand.
CAGGTCAGCGACCTCTTCAACCGCGGTATGTGACAGATTGATACGAAAGAGATCGACGCCATACTCATCCATTTCCCGAATGACCTGAGGCTGAAAACTGGATGGGCCAAGTGTTACCAGAACCTTTTTCACAACGTACCTCCGATGGTTAACGAATCAATCCGATTTGTCTGCATGTATGCAAATATCCACTCAAATGACTACGCAAAGACGAAAGCATATGAACATCTTCAACTTTAGATGAAATCCTTCTGGTAAAATTCGCATCAAAATCCTTTATGAAGTCGAATACGCTCAATAAAAACGGATTTTGCAGCGCCGTATCGAGCGGAATCGATTCAATATGGTAACGATCGAAGTTATGCATGTATGGATGAAGCGCCAGATGCAGGGCAAGACATTCCGTGCTGGGGGGGGTTGACGGCGTATCAACTTTGTAGCCAAAGGCCTTCATCAACCATCCCGAACTCCGCTCTATGCAGTCGAGCACGGATCGAGGCGTATCACGCCTCAGCCAGCCACTGACCTGCGCGGAATGAAACACGGCATTCGATCCCCCGCTTCTCTTCTGATAATCGACCGCCTTTGCAAAACTGCATGCATCGACAGCCCGCTCAATGTCATCATCACTTCGCTCGACGGCTATGAACTCCAGCACCTCGCGCATCACTTCAAGCGGCTGCGATTTGAGATCCTCGTACCGGACCACATGCGTTTCGGTGAATTCCAGCCAAAGTGAATTGTATACAGCCCAACTCAGCGACTCAGGACACAAGGTGATATAGTTTGGCCAGCCGAGAAATTCCTCATACGTCACATCATAATGAGGAATCATGCGCCGATGAAAAGAATACAGGCAATCCCGGGGATCGCGCACGACAAGAATGGCCTTCCTCCCGGCATATTTGGGGGCCGGGGGATGATGCCCCCAGCAGACACTGACTCCGTCTTCGAAAACAAATCCATCATGTCTTTCCAAAACGGGCATCATGTAGCGGTAACGTGCATATCTTTCGGGGTAATATTTGCCGTCACGTATGACCCAGTCATCTCCTTGACAGTTATGAGAGTCTGCCATGACCCCCAGCTCCATCAGGATATTGACAAGCCACCCCATACCGGAAACCCCTGAGGAAGCTATGGTTATTGACGTATTCGCATTCATTGACCGACCTTTTGCCCCATGATGTTTTTTTGCCTAGGCGCATCAATTGCAAATTTTACACCAAACAAACATTCTCACCCGGCAACCGACAAACTGAAAACGAAATTATTCCAGACAATTCTCGCATAAAGTCGCACTCCCACACCTCCGCTGTTACCGATGTGCCCCGGCACATCGGCGAGCGAATGCAGAGCGCAGCGAGGCGAGCCGTGCCCCTAAACGAGGCTTGGGAGAGGGGTGCAGATGTGCATTTTCTCGGGGGGTGGGCAACCGGAGGCGTAGCAACGCTACGGTGAGGATTGAGCGCCACCCGAAAAATGTGCAGATGCGCCGCTATCCCAAGCCGGCCGTCTGGACATACAGATGCGCCGCTATCCCTAGCCGGCCATTAGGTCGGTGCCGGGGAAAAACGAAAAAAGCCCTCAGTCATACGACTGAGGGCTTTTCGAGATTTTACTTGGCACCGACCTACTTTCCCACACGCTACCATGCAGTATCATCGGCGATGGAGGGCTTAACTACCGGGTTCGGAATGGGACCGGGTGTACCCCCTCCTCCTTGGGCACCAAGAAAATTTGGTGAACCTTAGGGTTCGGAATATATAGTCAACAGGGAGAAGAGAGAATTCCATAATTTGTTAAATAAGCCGCACGATCTATTAGTACTGGTCAGCTGAACGACTCACGCCGCTTACACCTCCAGCCTATCAACCTTGTAGTCTTCAAGGGATCTTTAGGGACTAATGTCCAGGGAGAATTTATCTTGAGGCGGGCTTCCCGCTTAGATGCTTTCAGCGGTTATCCTTACCGAACTTAGCTACTCTGCAATGCCACTGGCGTGACAACAGAAACACCATAGGTTCGTCCACCCCGGTCCTCTCGTACTAGGGGCAGACCCTCTTCAATTCTCCTACGCCCACGGAGGATAGGGACCAAACTGTCTCACGACGTTTTAAACCCAGCTCGCGTACCACTTTAAACGGCGAACAGCCGTACCCTTGGGACCTGCTTCAGCCCCAGGATGTGATGAGCCGACATCGAGGTGCCAAACCGCGTCGTCGATGTGAACTCTTGGACGCGATCAGCCTGTTATCCCCGGCGTACCTTTTATCCTATGAGCGATGGCCCTTCCATGCGGAACCACCGGATCACTAAGACCAACTTTCGTTCCTGCTCGAGATGTCTCTCTCACAGTCAAGCTACCTTATGCCTTTGCACTCAACGGCTGGTTTCCAATCAGCCTGAGGTAACCTTTGCAAGCCTCCGTTACTATTTGGGAGGCGACCGCCCCAGTCAAACTACCCACCAGACACTGTCTCCAAGCCGGATAACGGCATTGGATTAGATATCTAAGTAATAAAGGGTGGTATTTCAAGGGTGACTCCACACACTCTGGCGAGCATGCTTCAAAGTCTCCCACCTATCCTACACATTATTAATCAAATACCAATGTCAAGCTGCAGTAAAGGTGCACAGGGTCTTTCCGTCCTTCCGCGGGTACCCAGCATTTTCACTGGGAATTCAATTTCACTGAGTCTCTGGTTGAGACAGTGGGGAGATCGTTACGCCATTCGTGCAGGTCGGAACTTACCCGACAAGGAATTTCGCTACCTTAGGACCGTTATAGTTACGGCCGCCGTTTACTGGGGCTTCGATTTAGAGCTTCGTCCGAAGACTAACCCCACCTCTTAACCTTCCAGCACCGGGCAGGCGTCAGTCCCTATACATCGTCTTACGACTTAGCAGAGACCTATGTTTTTAGTAAACAGTCGCCCCCCCCGATTCACTGCGCCTCAGGTGTGCTCACAAAGTAAATAAGATCACACATCCGAGTACCCCTTCTCGCGAACTTACGGGGTCATTTTGCCGAGTTCCTTAACCAGAGTTCTCTCAAGCGCCTTGGTCTGCTCGACCCACCTACCTGTGTTGGTTTGCGGTACGGTTTGCATACACTAAACTTAGAAGCTTTTCTTGGCAGCATGGAATCAATGACTTCTGTCGTTTAAAGACACGGCATCAGGTCTCGGCCGTACATCGAAGCGGATTTGCCTACTTCGAAAGCCTACA